>JAXDDP010000044.1:0-22362 GCA_034676785.1 Anaerolineae bacterium
CTCGAAGTCGCCCTGCCCCTCTAGCGTAACGGCGTTGCCCGCAAACCGGCGCTTGATCTCGCCAACCTCACCGTAGAGAACAGCCACGCCCTTGTCGATCAGAACGATGCGGTTACACAACGCCTCAACCTGGAACATCTGGTGTGTCGACATGACGATGGCCTTGCCGGCCTGCCGTTGCTCCTCCAGGATGTCTTTTACCAGCCGCGTGTTGACGGGGTCAAGGCCAGAGAATGGTTCGTCGATGACGATCAGATCCGGATCGTGCGCCAGCGTCGACACGATCTGCGCCTTCTGATGCATACCGCGACTCAGCTCTTGCACCTTCTTGGCGCGATGCTCGTAGAGATCCAGCCGTTTGAGCCAGTCCGCGATCCGCCCGCGTGCTTCAGACTCATCCATGCCCTTGAGCGTAGCCAGGTAGATGAGCGTAGGCTCAAGTCTCAGGTCCTGGTACAGGCCACGCTCCTCGGGAAGGTAACCGATGCGGTTCTTTTTCGCCTCGGTCATCTCACCTCCGAAGATCGTGACCGAGCCCGCATCAGGCTTAAAGATGTCGAGCATCATCCGAATGCTGGTGGTCTTGCCGGCACCATTGGGGCCCAGCAGGCCGAAGATCTCGCCGGGATAGACCTCGAAGCTTACATCCTTCACGGCAACGAGTCGACCAAATGACTTTGTCAGGTGGGATACAGAAACAGTTGCGTTCATCAGCTTTGGCTCCTCCGTGGCTTGAAACTGGCACTCTTCCACATGATCCATTATAGTCGGGGATGGCCTCGACCTGATAGGACCCAGGGATTGATCTTGGCTTAGTCCGACAGGCCATCACAATCCTGGCCTCCAGACCAGTGCGCGGTCGGCATCAAGGGTTTGGACTGAAAAAAGACAGGGCTACGGTCTATGAGGTGAGCCCAGATCAGAACTGCCATGCTGCGTCGCTTAGCCATCGAGGACAAACTGTGTGGGCGGTACAGGACTCGAACCTGTGACCTCCTCCGTGTAAAGGAGGCGCTCTGACCAACTGAGCTAACCGCCCGACTCTGGCCTACGTCAGGGCATCATACCAGCAACTGTCATTACGTCAACACAGACATACGTCGCCGCCTGTGCTCAAGTGCCTCGCACTTTCCGAAGTGCCAGGCACTCAGATCCCGTGGTCCTCCCCATCCCTGCGGGACGGGATGGTTTCGGGTCAGCGGGTCTTGGGCGGAAGGAGATGCGTCGCGCTTCCCAGGAACAGCTCCGCGACTTCTCCTTCGGTCTCCGTGAGCGTCGGATGGGCATGGATCGTCAAAGCAAGGTCCTCCACCAAAGCCCCCATCTCGATCGCCAATACCCCCTCACCAATCATCTCGCCCGCATCGCGCCCCACGATGCCGAACCCGAGAATCCGTCCACTCTCGGGATCAGCCACAATCTTGGTCATCCCCTCGGGTGCATCCATCGTTAACGCCCGCCCCGATGCGCTCCAGGGGAACCTCGCAACCCTCACCTCGCGGCCCTGGGCCTGTGCATCGAGTTCTGTCAGCCCGGCCCATGCGAGCGATGGATCGGTATAGACCACCGCCGGTATCGCCGCAGCATCGAACGCCGCCGGCTGGCCAGAGATCACCTCAGCCGCGATCTTGCCCTCATACATCGCCTTGTGGGCCAACATCATGCCCCCTACCACATCCCCAATAGCAAAGATGCGTGAGTCATTCGTGCGCTGGTGTGCGTCGACTCGAATGAAGCCGCGATCGTCCGCGACGACCTTCGTGTTCTCGAGGCCCAGCCCACGTGAGTTGGGTCGTCTCCCGACAGCTACCAACACACGATCGAAACGCTCGGTCGTCTTTCCCAACGGACCATCGAAGGTCACCTCAACGTCCCGGTCGCCCTCGACCAACTTGGCCACCTTCGTGTTCGTGTGGACCGCTTCGAAGATCTCGCCAATGCGTCGCACAAGTGGCCGCGCCAGATCCTCATCCGCCTGCGCGATGAGGCGAGGTAACATCTCCACGACCGTCACACGGCTGCCCAGAGCAGCATAGACTGACCCAAGCTCCAGGCCAACGTACCCTCCCCCGACCACGAGCAGCCGATCAGGAACATCCGCCAGATCCAACGCCCCCGTCGAGCTCATCACGCGCCCACCGGGTTGGAACGAAACACCTGGCAAAGCGGTCTCCGTCGATCCCGTGGCAATGATGGCGTGGCCAAACCTGACACGGGCCAGATCGGCGCCCTGCAAGCGCAACGTCTGCGAATCCTCGAACGTCGCCCGCCCCTGGACGACCTGCACGCCACGCTGCTTCGCCAGGCGCATCAGACCATCGGACAAGCGATCCGTCACCCGATCCTTGAACGCGCGCACTTTGTCCAGGTCGATGGTCGGTGGTCCAAACGCCACCCCCAATGCCTCCGAATCCCGGGCATCGTTGATGAGCTGGCTCAGGTGCAACAGCGTCTTCGACGGGATACAACCACGATGCAGGCACACGCCACCCAGGCGCGGAGCTTCATCGATGATCATGACGTCATGACCCAGATCGGCCGCCCGGAACGCGGCCGCATACCCACCGGGTCCGCCACCGATAATGGCAATCCCGACCTCTTGTGTCATCTCCCCCATCACCATCGGTCAGCCGCCCTTCCCTGGTTCAAACTCCAGCGCGACGGAGTTGATACAGTAGCGCATACCAGTTGGTTCTGGACCATCGTCGAACACGTGGCCAAGGTGCGACCCACATCGGCTGCACTTCACTTCCGTTCGGATCATCAGAAAACTCCGATCCGTCGCTGTCTCCACACTGCCTTCTGTAACCGGCGCGTAGAAGCTGGGCCATCCGCTTCCCGAATGGTACTTCGTCTCCGAATCGAAGAGGGGATGCCCACACGCAGCGCACCGGTAGATGCCGGCTTCGTCCATCGTGTAGTACTTGCCTGTGAAAGCGCGTTCAGTCCCCTTCTCCCGTAGCACGTGATAGGCTTCCGGCGTGAGCGTCTCACGCCACTCGGCCTCTGTCTTGTTAACCTTGTCACCCATAGGTCCCCCTCCTGGTCCTGAGCACCTCTTGCAGCGTGCCCAGTTTTCTGTCTAGACCTCTACCTTCAGCCAGTCCGCGAAGTGTTTCTGGAACTTTGCCACTTTCGGACTGATAACCGCAGCACAGTAGGCTCGCTCCGGATGATGCGCGAAGTACTCCTGGTGGTAGTCTTCCGCTGGGTAGAAAGCCTCCAGCGGCACAACCTGTGTCACAACCGGGTCCCGGAATACCTTGCGGTCTTCCAGGTCCCGCATCACCGCCTCGGCAGTCTCCCGCTGTGCAGCGTTGTGTGTGAAGATCACGGAACGGTACTGCGTCCCGATATCGGCTCCCTGACGGTTCAGCGTTGTGGGATCGTGGACTGAGAAGAAGATGTCCAGAATCTCACGATAGCTGATGACCGATGGATCGAAAGCCACCCGCACAACCTCAGCATGGCCAGTCGTCCCGGTACACACCCGCTCATAAGATGGATGGGCGACTTTGCCCCCGGCGTACCCTGAGACGACATCCTCGACACCACGAACCTGATCGAAGACCGCCTCCAAACACCAGAAACAGCCACCTCCAAGGGTTGTCACCTCGAGTCCCCGCTCTTTCGTTTCCACCATTGCCACTTTCCTTTCCTACACGCTAGCTACAGTCCCATCAGCAGCCGCTCTGGGTTTTCCAGCTGCGCAATCACGGCGTTCAGAAAACGCTGTGCCTCGGCGCCGTCGTTGACCCGATGGTCGAACGCCAGGACGATCGGCATCATCAACCGTGGGACGAATTCGTAACCCTTACCCAACACCTCGGTGCCGGCACCAGGGTCTGCCGCCACGGCAACAGGCTGGACCCTCGCCTGAGCCAACCCAAGGATCGCGACCTCGGGATAGTTGATGATCGGGGTGAACCCTGTTCCGCCAATCGCGCCGACGTTCGTAATCGTCATTGTACTCCCCTGCAGTTCCTCGACCGTTGCACGACCCTCCCGAGCACGGTCAGCCAGGGCCTTGAGTTCCAAAGCCAGTTCCACGACGCTCTTCCTGTCTACGTGACGGAGCGTCGGCACCAGAAGTCCGCGTTCCGTGTCGACGGCCACGCCGATGTGATAGGCCTTCTTCAACACGATCTCATCCGCCTCGGTGTCGAGGCTCGCGTTAAATTTCGGGAATTCCTTCAGTGCATGGGCCAGGGCCTTCACCACGAAAGCGGTGAGCGTCAACGCCCCCCCAAGGTCCCGGACTTCGTCCTTGTACCGCTGCCTCAACGATTCAAGTTCGGTGATATCGACAAGATCCTGGGTCGTGACATGGGGAATCTGTGACCACGCGAGCGCCATATGCCTGGCCGTTGCCCGGCGTACTGATCGCAAGGGTACCCGCTCCACCTCGTCAGCCCCGTCGTACGCGACCTGAGAAGGTGCCCCGGTGGTCGTTTGGGCGCCGGTACCCTCAGAGCGATCAACAGGCTCGGACCCCTTCACAACCGCGTCCGCGACTTGCTCGCCCTGACGCTGACCGGCATGGGCACGCACGTCATCCGACGTGACACGCCCCCCTGGGCCTGTCGGCGTGACGCTATGCAAGTCGACGCCCAACTCGCGAGCGAGACGTCTTGTCGACGGCGCTGCAGGCACGGGTCCCTCCCCACGGGTTACGGCGTGGGGCTCGACTGACTTCACAACCGCAGGTCCCCCGACCCTCTGCTGTGCACCGGCTGTGGGCACCGGAGAAGGATGACCGGCCACGAGCTCGGTGTCTCCTACAGAAGCGCCGTCACCAGGTCCACCAAAGACCATCAAGACATCGCCCACGTGGACCACGTCCCCCGGCCCTACCCGCACGTCCGTTACGACATCCGTAAAGGGAGAAGGGAGTTCCACCGCAGCCTTGTCGGTTTCGACCTCGAGGATGACGTCGTCTTCCTTGACCTGTTGTCCAGCGCGAACCTTCACAGCCAGAACCTCTCCCTCGTGAATGCCTTCACCCAGATCGGGAAGTCTGAATTCCTTCGCCATGTGATCCTCCTCCCTAGACGCTCAACGTCTCGCGCGCAGCCCGCAACACTCGCTCAGAGTTCGGCAGATAGGCCTGCTCCCGAGCAAAGAGCGGCACGACGATATCGAAACCTGTGACACGTTTGATCGGCGCTTCGAGCATCCAGAACGACTGCTCCATAATGCGCGATGCGATCTCCGCCCCGGGCCCGAAGCTCCGGTGCGCCTCGTGCACAATCACCACGCGTCCCGTTTTCCGGGCTGACGCGGTGAAGAGCGTGTCATCCAGGGGTGACAAGGATAGCAGATCGATCACCTCTGCCTGCACGCCATCTTCCTCCGCCAGCTTCTCTGCGGCAGCAAGCGTCGGGCGCATCATCGCGCCATACGAGATCATCGTGAGGTCTTTGCCCTCGCGCGCCATGACCGACTTGCCGATCTCCATAGTCTCCTCTTCCTCGGGGACCTCCTCGCGGAAAGCACGGTAGATCGACTTGGGTTCGAAGAAAATCACCGGGTCTGGGTCACGGATCGCGGACAAGAGAAGTGCCCGCGCATTTCTCGGACCGGATGGGATGACCATCTTGAGTCCCGGCGTATGGGCAAAGTATGCCTCGCGGCTCTCCGAATGGTGCTCCAGCGCGCGAACACCCGCGGCAAACGGCGCGCGAATGACCATCGGGACGGAAAACCGCCCTCGCGAGCGCCAACGCATCCGCGCCGCATGTTGCTCGATGTGGTGAAAAGCCTGATAGATGAAGCCCGAGAACTGGATCTCGGCTACCGGTCTCAGCCCATACACCGCCATTCCGATAGCCATCCCAACAATGCCAGCCTCACCCAGCGGCGTGTCGACGGAGCGATGCTCCCCGTACGTTTCAAAGAGCCCATCTGTGACGCGGAACACACCCCCATCGCGACCGACATCCTCTCCCAGAACGATCACCCGGTCGTCCTTCGCCATCTCCTGCGTTAGCGCCAGATTGAGCGCCTGAACCATCGTCATCTTTGCCATAGCTACAACTCCTGCGCTTTCAGCTCGCGCGCCAGCTCATCCTTCTGCGCGGAAAGCTGAGGCGATGCCTCTCCATACATATGGTCGAACATTGCCAGTGCGTCCACAGGTTCCGCCATCACCTTCTCTGCTCGTTCGACAGCCTCGCGGATCTCCTGGTCGATCTCTTCCTCAAGCGCTGCCAACGACGCGTCGTCCAGCAGATCCTTGGCACGCAGGTACTTCTGAAACCGTGTGATAGGGTCGCGCAGCTTCCAGCCCTCCACTTCCTCGTCGGTGCGGTAACGCTTCGGATCATCCGCCGTTGTATGCACCGACATCCGGTACGTCACGGCCTCGATCAACGTAGCGCCTTCCCCCGCCCGCGCCCGGTCGACGGCTTCGTGGGCTGCGACATACATCGCGAGTACATCGTTGCCGTCCACCTGGATCCCTACCACACCGTGAGCCAAAGCCTTCTGCGCCAGCGTCTGCGATGCAGTCTGTCTGGCTCGGGGAAGCGAGATCGCCCACTGGTTGTTCTGACAAACGAATACTACAGGTACTTCATAGACGCCCGCAAAGTTGAGCGCCTCATGGAAATCGCCCTGTGACGTCGCGCCATCCCCAAAGAAGACCATGGCCACGTCATCCTTGCCCCGGTACTTCATCGCCCAGGCCAGGCCCACGGCATGCAGCGTCTGCGAACCCACCGGAATGGACGTTGGGAGATTGTTCACACCCTCAGGAATGTACCCCCCCTCGTTATAGCCGCCATAGTAGAGCAGCAGGTCCTCCATGGCCCGTCCCCGCATCAACTCGCCCGCGGCCTCACGGAACGCCACGACCATCCAATCCGATGGCCGCAATGTCGCTGTTGCCCCTACGTTCGCGGCCTCCTGTCCCATCAGCGGAGCGAACGTCCCGATGCGTCCCTGGCGCTGCAGACGCAACATCCTTTCGTCAAAGCGCCGTCCAAGCAGCATCCACCGGTGCAGATCCAACAAGAGATCATTGGGCAGTTTTGGATCCAGTGCCTCGTCCGCTTTCCCATCTTGGTCCAATATCGAGAGATACTCGACTGAAGACGGTATCTCGATCACCTCTCTGGGCATTATTGACCTCCTACCCGCTATCCAAAGGCAAACGTCATCACGTGTCGCTCAGTTCCTGTCCAATATTTGTTCATATACCAACATTATTATAGACGATCGTCTTCTAAAAGTCAACTGCAGCTCCATAGGAAACCCATTAGAACTACCCCGCAAATTGACGATTCTGCATCCTACGCGATAACCAGGGAGCCTGTGAAGTCGAAGTGCTATCGAAGCGAAAGGACACCCATGAAAATCACCAGAATCGAGCAGTTCTTCCCCAGAAAGCGGACCCGCCTGGTCAAAGTATCGACCGACGAGGGACTCGTTGGGTGGGGAGAAACCACGCTTGAGGGGAGACCCGAGAGCACTTGCGCCGCCGTCGACGAGATGGCCGAATATCTCATCGGCAAGGATCCGCTGCGCATTGAGCATCATTGGCAGCACATCTACCGCTCGTCGTTCTTCCGCGGTGGCTCAGTGGTTATGTCCGCCCTCTCAGGCATCGACCAGGCGCTCTGGGACATCGCCGGGAAGTCCTATGGCGTCCCCACCTACCGCCTTCTGGGTGGCGAGGTGCGCGATCGCATCCGCGTCTATGCCCACTGGGGCATTCACGACCTCAGTGACGAAGGGCTGATGCGCTCGAGAGAGCGGCTGGAGTGGCTACAGACGATGGGCTACACCGCCTACAAAGGCGGCCCGGGAGGCTTCTGGCGGGCCCACGAGCCGCCCGCAGCAATCGACGACTTCGTGAGACGCGCCTACCTGATGCGCGAGTGGGTCGGCCCGGATGTCGAGCTCTGCTTCGACTTCCACGGCAAGATGACCCCTGGCCTGGCGATCGAGGTCTGCAACGAGATCAAGGGCATGCGTCCGATGTTTGTGGAGGAACCGGTTCCTCAAGAGAACGTTGACGCCATGAAACTGGTCTCCGACCACGTCCCCTTCCCCATCGCCACCGGGGAGCGTCTCCTCACACGTTGGGAGTTCCGCCAGGTGTTCGAGAAGCAGGCCGTATCGCTTATCCAACCTGATGGCTCCCACGTTGGCGGCATCAGTGAGCTAAAGAAGGTCGCCAACATGGCCGAGGTCTACTACATCCACATCCTACCCCACTGCGCCATCGGTCCAGTCGCCTTCGCCGCCTGCATGCAAGTCGATGCCGCGGTACCGAACTTCCTGGCTCAAGAACAAGTCGACGCCTGCCTGGGTAACGGCCTCCTCCAGGAAGACTGGGTTGTCAAAGACGGCTACATTGACCTACCAACCAAACCCGGACTTGGGTTCGACATCGACGAAGACGCTGCTCAACGCACGATCGAATACACCGAGGAACTTGGTGGCGAGTTCTTCCACCCATCGGACGGTAGCGTCGCTGACTGGTAGCCCTTGGGTTGAGGGCAGCTCGAGGTGCCGGGGCGGGCGCACGCCCCGGCATCTTCTGTAACAGGCAGACCGCTCTCGACTGACCACGCGCGCCGTGTGCTGTGCGCATTCCGCGGGGACTATGCTATAGTAGATCTCGGCACACCCTATACCATGCCCCTACGAGTCGCGCATGACAACAGACGCCCGCAAGCCCCAACTCAGCGACCTTGCCGTTGTCGTGGATCCTGACCACGACGATGTCGCCGTCGCCGTGCAGCCCATCGACGCCGGCACCACCCTCTACGGCGAGAACGGTAACCCGGTCACGCTTCGAGCCACCATCCGGGCAGGTCACCGGTTCGCCATCCGACCCGTCCCCGCGGGTACTTGGATCCTCCAGTACGGACAACCGTTCGCCATCTCCAGAGGCTTGGTGCCCGGGGATCCAGTGAATGACAGCACTGCGGACAGTGAGGTCCCCGAGATCGGTCCCGATGCCGTTGACCTGCATCCCACGGCGCTTCCCGCGTGGGATGGCCCGCCGCCCACTTTCGATGGATTTCGCCGCACGGATGGCAACGTTGGCATTCGCAACTGGGTGCTCGTTGTCCCTACCAGCATGTGCGCTGCCCATGAGGCCACGCAGATCGCGACCCGCGCCGAGGCAAACGGCATCTACAGCCGCGCCGCCTATCCCAACGTCGACGGAGTCACGGCAATCGCTCACAATGGGGGGTGTGCTTGCCCTGACCCGACGGTCCAAACCGTAGGCCCTGGCGCCTACGAGTCCACGCTGCGCATGCTGGGCCAGCACATCCGGCATCCCAACGTGGGTGCCGCGATCGTGATCGAGTTGGGATGCGAGAAGACCAACCACGTCGCCTTTGACGAGTACTTTGGCACGAGCGACCTCGAGACCCTCTATGGCAAACCCGTGCGCCGGCTGTCGGTGCAGAACCTGGGTGGCACGCAGGCAACGATCGAGCGTGGCCTGGCGCTGCTCCCCGAGCTTCTTGCCGACGCCAACCGGACATCCCGCAGGCCGGCTCCGTTATCCAGCTTGGCACTCGGGCTGGAGTGCGGCGGAAGCGACGCCTTCAGCGGTCTGACCGCCAATCCCGCCCTCGGTCACGCCAGTGACCTTCTGGTTCGCGCTGGTGGACGGAGCGTCATTGGGGAGGTGCCCGAGTTCTTTGGCGCGGCACATCTCTTCGCGGCCCGTGCTGCTGACCGCGCCGTTGTGAGCCAGATCTATGCCATGCTCGAGGCCTATCGTGCGTACGCTGCCAGAGCCGGACACAGTATGACCGAGAACCCCAGCCGTGGGAATAAGGAAGGGGGCCTTCTCAACATCACGATCAAGTCGCTCGGTGCCCAGGCAAAAAGCGGCAGCGCTACGGTGCAAGGCGTGATGTAGTATAGCGAGTGGGTCTGGGATCGCGACAGATCCGGGGTCTATCTGCTCAACACACCCGGCTACGATCAGCTATCGGTCCCAGCGCTTGTCGGCTCAGGATGTCAACTCGTCTGCTTTACCACCGGCCGCGGCACCGGCATCGGGAATGCGATTGCGCCCGTCATCAAGATCGCGTCCAACACACCGCTCTACCGGCGTATGCAGGCCGATATGGACATCGATGCCGGCACGGCCATTCCAACACATGGCGGCACTCCCGTCAGCCTGCCCGAGCTGGGCCGGCGCATCTTTGATTCCATTCTCGACGTCGCCTCCGGGCGCATGACGCGAGCTGAGGACAACGGCCATCGCGAGTTTGCGCTCTGGGACATCGAGGGACTCTGGCTCTAGACAGGAGACATGAACATGATCCACATCGACGCCAACACGACCGTCCTCTTCCAGGGTGACAGCATCACCGATGCTGGACGTAGCCGACAGGATGATAACGACCTGGGACGAGGCTATCCTGCGATGGTGGCCGCGTGGTTCTCAGCGCTCTACCCCGAGAAACGCGCCCGCTTCATCAACCGTGGCATCAGCGGCAACCGTGCCAAGGACCTTCGTCAGCGCTGGCAGCGAGAGTGTCTGGATCTCAACCCCGGTGTCGTCTCAATCCTCATTGGCATCAACGACACGTGGCGCCGGTATGATAGCGGCGATCCAACACCAGCAGAGACCTATGAAGCGCACTACCGGGCCATCCTCCAGACCACACAGGACGTGTTGCACGCCCAGATCATCATCCTCGAACCCTTCTCACTCCCGGTCCCCGAAGACCGTGCGACGTGGCGGGTGGACCTGGACCCCAAGATCGCCGTAGCCCGCAAGCTGGCTCGGGAGTTCGACGCCACCTTCGTCCCTCTGGACGGTCTCTTTGCTGCCGCTGCTGTGCACCGCGAGATGGACTTCTGGCTGCCCGACGGCGTCCATCCATCGCCCGCAGGCCACGCCCTTATCGCCCAAGCTTGGCTCCGCGCAGCAGGCGCCTGAACGCGACGATCTATTCTCAGGGAATGAGTGACCAGACAGCAAGAAGTGCAGCCCATCGGCCACCCACCCCCTGTTACCTATCACCGACCAGAAGGAGGCATGCTATGCTCACATCCAGAGAACGCGTCGCGAAAACATTGGCGCACCAGGAGCCAGATCGCGTCCCGGTTGACCTGGGCGGCAGCGCTGTCACTGGGATGCATGTGAGCGTCGTCTATGGGCTCCGCCAGGCGCTGGCCCTCGACGCTCCCGGGACACCAGTGAAGGTCGTCGAGCCTTACCAGATGCTAGGTGAGATTGCGCCGGATCTGATGGACGCGCTCTCAATCGACGTCGTCGGACTCAGTTCACCCCGGACGATGTTCGGCTTCGAGAACTCGGGCTGGAAGGAGTGGACCACCTTTGACGGCATACCCGTGCTGGTTCCCGAGGGGTTCCACACCACCCCCGAGCCCAATGGCGATCTCCTGATGTACCCAGAGGGTGACACTTCGGCACCTCCCAGTGGACGCATGCCTTCGGGCGGTTGGTACTTCGACTCAATCGTCAGGCAACCGCCCATCGACGATGCAGTCCTCGACATCGAAGATAACCTCGAGGAGTTTGGCCCGATTTCCGATGCCGACCTGGCCTATTACGCTGAGCAGTCCGAACGGCTCTTCACGTTGACCGACAAAGCCATCCTCGCCAACTTCGGCGGCACAGGTCTCGGCGACATTGCCCTTGTCCCGGCGCCCTGGCTAAAGCATCCCAAGGGTATCCGTGATATCGAGGAATGGTATGTCAGCACGGTAGCCCGTCGCGGCTACGTGAATGCGGTATTCGCGCGGCAGACCGAGATCGCGATTGAGAATCTGGCCCGTATCTATGCAGTCGTCGGCGACCGTGTGACGGCGGTGCTCGTCACGGGGACGGATTTCGGACAGCAGCAGGGGCCCTTCATCTCACCACGCGCCTATCGTGCGCTCTACCAGCCCTACCACGCCCGGATGAACGAGTGGATCCATGCCAACACCGGCTGGAAGACCTTCATTCACTCCTGTGGCTCGATCCTGAAGCTGATTCCGGACTTCATTGAAGCAGGCTTCGATATCCTCAACCCCGTCCAGTGTTCCGCAGCCAACATGGACCCGGTCACGCTCAAGGGGATGTTTGGTGACCGCATCACTTTCTGGGGTGGCGGCGTCGATACCCAGAAGACGCTCCCATTTGGGACAGCCGACGAGGTCCGGGCAGAGGTTCGGGAACGGCTGCGCATCTTCAGCCCGGGAGGTGGGTTTGTGTTCAACACGATCCACAATGTCCAGCCAATGTCGCCTGTAGCGAACGTGCTGGCTATCTACAGAACCGTCCAGGAAGCTGGTACGTATGTCGGGTAATCCATGGCGTCTGACCTCGTCGTAAAGGATCACGATACCGAGCCGCGGGGTGCTAGTAGCACCCCGCGGTGGATGAGTTACCGCCGTAATTTCTGGTGCCTGACCCTCGACTTCGGGTTCTTCGGCCTGGGAATGGCCTTCCTCGGGCCTACGACGGTGTTGCCAGGTTTCCTCACAGCCCTAGGCGCTTCCAGTGCCGTTATCGGCTTCATCTCAACGTTACAGCGCGCCGGCTGGTTGCTCCCACAGCTCCTTGCGGCGCGCTATCTGGCCGACAAACCATACAAGAAACCCTACATTATCGTTCCGGCGGGTATCAGTCGCGCGATGATCCTGTTGCTGGCTGTGTTGGTTCTCGCCACCGGGGCGCGCAACGCCGGCGTCACCATCACCATAGCCATCGTCGCCCTGGCAGTCTTCTGGATTTCCGATGGCCTGGGGAGCATGGCGTGGTTCGACTTCCTCAGCAAATCCATCCCCGCGAACCGGCGAGGGCGTCTCACGAGTCTTGGCCAGATCCTCTCGGGCGTCCTGAGCTTTGTCGCCGGCTTCGCGGTCGAATGGGTCCTTGGCGATAGAGGCCCTGGCTTTCCTGTCAGTTACGCTAGTCTGTTCCTCGCAGCCTTTGGGATGCTCGGTCTGTCCTTGACGGCGATCACTCTGGGAGTAGAAAGCCGAAGCCCAACAGTCCAGAAGGTGCCGACCTGGCGGGAGTACCTGCCGCAGCTTGGACGTATTCTGAGGCACGATCGCGCCTTTGGTCGTTACCTCTTGACACGCCAGATCTTTGGCCTGGCAGGCCTTGCCGCGCCATTTTACATCACATACGCGCTTGATGAGCTGCAGCTGCCTGACCGCGTCGTGGGCCGGTTCACGTCAGTGGGTGTGATCGGCGTTGTCATTGCCGCCGCGCTCTTCGGATGGCTCAACGAACGGTATGGGACCCGCCTCGCCTCACTGGTGAGCATTCCGGTCACCGCGGCAATCCCGGTGCTGGCACTCCTGATTCCCAGGTGGATCAGCGATCCGGTCTGGCTTGCGTGGGGCTATAGCTTGGTCTTCCTTGTTAGTCAGGCATCGAATAGCTGCTATCTGCCCGCCTGGACGTCCTACGTCCTCGAATGGGCCTCGGACACAGAGCGCCCGCTCTATGTCGGGCTCACCAACACCCTCAACGGCATCACTGCGCTCTTTGCTACCCTCGGTGGCCTCATTCTGCAGTGGACAGACGGTAACTATGCACTCCTATTCATAATCACCGCAATCGGCACGCTGATCGCGTTGCCTTTGTCTGTCAGCCTTCCGGAGCCGCGCAAGGTGAAACGGGAGAGCGTTCTCGCCTGAGCATCCTACTCAGTGGCCTATGACAAGTGCCACATAGGGAGGAGTACGTTATGGAGATTGCTGTTGACTTCAGTCGGAGCCTTGGACCTCTCCTGCATTTCTGGCAGAGCACAGGGTTCTCCCCGGCCAACCTGCTTCTCGATGCAGATATGAGCCAGGCGATGGCCTATGCGGGCGCCATCCCTCACGGAGGCATCACGTGGGCCCGGGTTCACTACCTTCTGGAGCTGGTCACTGCCGACGGTCTCGGCACTGCTACGCCCTGCTATCATTGGGATACGCTCGACAGGGTGCTCAGTGTACTGGTCGGCAACGGGCTTCGCCCCATCTTCGAACTGATGGGGAACGTCAACGGGTATTTCACCGATTATACCGACCCGGCGCAAGCACGCGCGTGGCGGGATCTCGTCCGGGGGCTTGCAGAACACGCCATTGATCGGTATGGCCAGAACGAGGTCCGGAGTTGGCTCTTCGAGACCTGGAATGAGCCCGATATTGGCTTCTGGACCCAGGGCGATGCTGCGTTCTGTGCGTACTATGATGCGTGCGAGGACGGACTACACAACGCCGACCCAGAGTTGAGATTGGGTGGTCCTGGAACGTGTCGGAACCTGTCCGCAACACTCAAGGCTTTCCTTGAGCACTGCGATACCGGCACAAACGTCCTCACTGGAAAGCCGGCAACCCTCCCAGCGTTCATATCCATCCATGAGAAGGGTGTTCGCGCACATCAGGAGGACCTGACGCCCAACTCGATGGGCATCGTAGAGCGCGAGGCTCGCGTCATCGACTACATCCGCGAGCACCATCCGGCCCTCGCAGACCTACCTTTCATGAACAATGAGTGCGACCCTCAGGTCGGTTGGGGCACCACCCACACCTGGCGAGCCCAATCCTACTATCCGGCACTCGCAGCCAAGATCATCAACCAACACTTGGTGAGCCTTGTCGACGAGAGAGGCGTGAACTACGCCGTTCTCAGCAATGACAACGGCTTTCTGGGCACGTGGGGGCATCGCACGCTGCTGACGCGCTTCTCGAAAACCGACCACATCGACCACGGGCAGGCGGACGGGTTTCGCGACGCCCCACGACGCGAAGAGAATGTGGAACGGCGGGCGTTCGCGCTGATCAAGAAGCCGATTCTCAACCTGATGACCCTTCTCTCATTGCTGGGTGACGAGCACTACCACGTCGAGGGCGTGGGCGATGTGTCTGAGCCCCTTGGAGTCATTGCCACTCGCCGCGGCCAGTCACAGGTCGCGGTCCTCGTCTATAACAGCGCCGACAGGGTCAATGCCGGTGGTCAGCGCACCATCACTCTCACGATGAAGGATCTGCCGTTCGACCGGGCAATGCTCTGTCTCTACAGGATCGATGAAACGGACGGTGACGTCTTCAGAACCTGGGAGGGCCTGGGGGCACCCGATCACCCCACCGATGACCAGATCGATGCGATGCGCCGCAATCAAGAGCTCCGCGCGATCTCTGGGCCGCGTGAGATCACGATCGATCATGGCATCTGTGCTCTTGACCTCAACGTAACATTGCCCAGCGTGACCCTTGTGCTCTTCACCACGGATCCCGGGACGCCGCCCGAGAAAGTGACGCGCCTGCGAGCGACAACCTATGAGGGTCGCAACGGTCACCCGGAGGTGCTCCTGACATGGGCCGGGGATGATTCCCGTGCACTCCGCACCTACGAAGTCCTTGCCGCTGCCGGTCCCGGGGGGCCATACCGGCGTGTCAACGCCGCTGACCAACTCGATACGGCCTTTGTGCATACCATTGATCCTGCTTGTAGCGTATACTCTGTTCGTGCCGTAGACTTCTGGGATCGGAGCGGTGACCCCTCGGATCCCGTTCATATCGCACACTCAAGGAGATGACATGACGACGTTTAACGGGTTGGGAATGACCATGGGCACGCTTTCGAGGTTGTCGGGGGCGCAGACGCGCTCGATTAGCCCCGAGAACTTCACTGGAGATAAGGGACGGGCCGGTATGGCGACCGAGGGCACTGGGGCACGGTGCGCTCGTGACCTCGGTCAGGGATGGAAGATCTCGCCCTCGGTCGTGATTCGCGCCGGAGAGACGTTCGAGCTTGCCAACATCGATGGCCCCGGCGCCATCCAGCAGATCTGGATGACTCCTACGGGAAACTGGCGCTTCAGCATCCTGCGTATCTACTGGGACGGCCAGGAACAGCCTTCCGTCGAATGTCCTGTTGGTGATTTCTTCGCCATGGGCTGGGGCGAGTATGCACAACTCTCTTCCCTGGCCGTCTGCGTCAACCCTGGGAGCGCTTTCAATAGCTACTGGGAGATGCCCTTCCACACGCACTGCCGGATCACGATGACCAACATCGCCGACGACGATATGGTCCTCTACTATCAGATCAACTACACGCTCACGGACGTGCCCCAGGACTGCGCCTACTTTCACGCGCAGTTTCGGCGCGTCAACCCGCTCCCCTACAAGAGCGTCTACACCATCCTTGAAGGTGTCCAGGGTCATGGCCAATACGTTGGGACCTACCTCGCCTGGGGCGTCAATAACACGGGCTGGTGGGGCGAAGGTGAGATCAAGTTTTTTATGGACGGCGACGTCGACTATCCCACGATCTGCGGCACCGGTACCGAAGACTACTTCTGCGGCTCGTACAATTTCGAGAACAGGACACTGCGGCAGTACCAGCCATTCACCACGCCCTACGCCGGGCTTCACCAGGTCATCAAGCCCGATGGTGTCTACCGCTCTCAACAGCGCTTCGGCATGTATCGCTGGCACATAGCCGATCCAGTTCGCTTTCAGCATAACCTCCGTGTCACCATTCAGGCTCTCGGTTGGTCGTCCGGGGGACGGTATCTGCCCCTGCAGGACGACATTGCCTCTGTCGCCTACTGGTACCAGACGCTGCCCACAGCCCCATTCCCTGAGCTACCGGCACGCTATGTGCTCGAAGTCATCTAGTCAGGAGCTGCCTCTATGACCGGCCACACTCTCGTCACCGGCGCATTGGGCTGTATCGGGTCCTGGGTCGTACGCAATCTCGTCCGGCAAGGATCTCGTGTCACCGCCTACGATCTGGACGACAATCCACACAGGATGAAGCTCATTATGGCGCCGGATGAACTTGCGCGGGTCACCTTCGCGCGCGGCGACATTACCGACCTCGATGCGCTTCTGGCGTTGGTGCACAGTAGCGGTGTCACGAGCATCATCCACCTTGCTGCACTACAGGTTCCGGCCTGCAAGGCCAACCCATCGCTCGGTGCGCGGGTCAACGTCGTCGGAACCGTGAACGTCTTCGAGATAGCCCGCCGGCTCGGCCTTGATCGCGTCGTCTACGCGAGCAGCGTCGCGACCTACGGGGGCAGAGAGGCCTATGCCCAATCTCTCATCCAGCCCGACGATCCATTGATGCCCAAGACCCTCTACGGCGTCTACAAGCAGGCGAATGAGGCCACTGCCCGCGTCTATCGGGAAGACTGGGGGGTAAGCAGCATCGGGCTGCGTCCCTATGTCCTCTACGGTCCGGGCCGTGATCAGGGCATGACCTCCACCCCAACCAAGGCGATGCTGGCAGCTGCGGCCGGACTGCCCTACCGCATCACATATGGCGGACGCAGCGGCATGCAATATACAGACGATGTCGCCAGGCTGTTCATCGCCGTGGCCAGTGTTCCCTTCGAGGGTGCCGAGGTCTACAACATCCGGGGTTCGGTAGTGGATATGGCCGAGGTTGTGGAGGCGATCGAAGCCGCCGAGCCTCGCGCCAGAGGTTCCATCACCTACGACGCCACATCGCTCCCCTTCCCGGATGGTCAGGACGACTCGCGCCTCGCTGCCCGTCTCGGCACAATTCCTCATACACCCCTCAACGAGGGAGTCGCAGCCACCATCGCCACCTTCAAGCAGGCGCTGAGATCGGGGTTGCTTTCTGCAGCAGACATCTGAACCCGTGCAGAGGCGGCGGCCTATGCGGAGCAGACAGGGCACTATCCCCCCAACACCGCCGCCTCTACATACCTAACCCATGCATCCGCCATCGTAGCACCGGGACGCTAACGTTTCCCGGTTTGATGAGTCGCCATATGATCAGTTGCTTTCCAGTTTGTTCATCCAGGAGAAGCTCATGAAACTGCTCACCTTCCGATCCTCTGAGGGAATCACCCTCGGCGTCAAGACGCCCGAGGGCGTGCTCGACGTGCGCACCGCAGCTCGCGACCTCGCCGACCGCGTGCCCACCTCGGCCGAGGCGTTCTTCGCCCAAGGCCTTGATGCGACGGCAGCTCTGTCGGAGTTCGTCGCGCGAGCAGTCGCGGATGCGCGCGCCGCATCATGGCTCCTCGACGAGAGCTCCCTCGTACTCGGCCCCTGCGTTTACAGTCCCGAGAAGATCCTGTGCGTCGGGCTCAACTACCGTCGCCACGCCGCGGAATCCGGCGCGAAAGTGCCAGAAGTGCCGGTGCTGTTCTCCAAGTTCAACAATGCGCTGGCTGCTCACGGCGAGGCCATTCCACTATCCAGGCACGCCCACCAGTATGACTACGAGGTCGAGCTCGCCGTCGTCATCGGCAGGACCACCCAGGATGTGCCCGTCGCCCAGGCGCTGGACTACGTTCTCGGCTACTGCAATGCCAACGACATCAGCGCCCGGGATCTGCAGAATCGCACGCCTCAATGGCTTCTGGGCAAGACGATGGACAAGTTCTGTCCCATCGGTCCCTACCTGGTAACCGCGGATGAGGTCGGCGACCCACAGGCGCTCACCACCCGCAGTTGGCTCAATGGTGAGCTGCGCCAGAACTCCAACACCGCCGATATGGTCTTCAGCGTCGCCGAGATCATCAGCTATGCCAGCCGCTACATGACGCTCAAACCAGGTGACGTCATTCTGACCGGCACACCCGAAGGTGTCATCCTGGGTATGAAGGACAAGGTCTGGATGAAAGCTGGCGACACCATCAGCATCGAGGTCTCCGGTCTGGGAAGGCTGACCAATCCGTTGGTCCAGTAAGTCTCGCTGCTCACATCCACATCACGGAGGGTACTCATGTCCGATCGAACCGTAGAACGCTGGGATATCTTCGAGCTCTCCCTCACCGGCCCTGCCGAAGGCAACCCCTTTGTGGATGTCAGACTGACCGCCACGTTCAGCCATCAGCACCGCGCTATCGAGGTCGATGGCTTCTATGACGGTGGGACGGGCTACAAGGTGCGGTTCATGCCGGACACGGTCGGTGAGTGGCGCTATCTCACGCATAGTAACGTTCAGGAACTGGATGGCCTGAGCGGCACATTCGCCTGCACGCCTGCCCAGGAGGGCAACCACGGCCCGGTCCGCGTCCACAAGACCTTCCACTTCGTCCATGACGATGGCACGCCCCACTTCTCTTTCGGAACGACCTGCTATGCCTGGAACCATCAGGGCGACGCGTTGGAAGAACAGACCCTGGAAACGCTGCGCACGGCCCCCTTCAACAAGCTGCGGATGTGCGTCTTCCCCAAGCACTATGCCTTTAGCCAGAACGAGCCCGAGTTCCATGCGTTCGAACGACAGGAGGATGGTCGTTTCGACACGACGCGCTTCAACCCCGCCTTCTTCCGACATCTCGAACGGCGCATTGGCGACCTGCGGGACCTGGGAATCGAGGCCGACCTCATCCTGTTTCACCCGTACGATCGCTGGGGATATAGCACGATGCCATCCGAGGTCGATGATCGGTACTTGCGCTACCTGGTGGCTCGCGTGGCAGCTTACCGCAACATCTGGTGGTCAATGGCCAACGAGTATGACCTCATGGCTGCCAAAACGATGCAGGATTGGGATCGTTTCTTCCAGATCGTGCAGACCCGTGATCCCTACCAACACCTCCGCTCAATCCACAACTGCCGCGACTTCTACGATCATGGCAAACCATGGGTGACTCACTGCAGCATTCAGCGCCCCAACCTCGAGGATGTGAGCCTCTGGCGACAGCAGTACCGGAAACCGGTTGTTGCCGATGAGGTCCAATACGAGGGCAATATCCAGCACAACTGGGGCAATATCACAGCCGAGGAGTTAACGCACCGCTTCTGGGAAGGGTGCGCGCGTGGTGGCTATGTCGGCCATGGTGAGACCTATATGCATCCTGAGGACATCCTCTGGTGGTCAAAAGGGGGCATCCTCCACGGAGAGAGTCCGGCCCGGATCGCGTTTCTACGCAAGGTCATGGAAGCAGGACCCGCCATCGACCCCTACCAGACCTATTGGGACCTGACGCAAGCGGGCGACGACAACTATCGTCTCATCTACCTGGGCCGGCACCGTCCCGCCGTCAAGGCCGTGACCCTTCCCGCCGACAGGCAGTACACGGTAGAAGTCATCGACACCTGGGAGATGACGATCACGCCCCTCGAAGGCACCTTCTCCGGTTCGTGTCAGATTCCACTCCCGGGGAAGCCCTACCTGGCGGTGCGAATTCGCCTCAGGCCCTCTTAGCAGCTAGAAAGCGAACCAATTACTCGGAGGCCAGAGCTCGAGCGGGGGGCCGTAGATCAGCCGAACCGCGATGAACAAGTGCACCAATGAGCTCAGAATGAGAACTGCCAGAATTCCAGGGTGCCGTTTCACGTTCGTCTTGTGGTTGAACATGGCCCGGCCAACCCACGCGCCAACCACGCCACCCATCAAGGCCATCAGGTTCAACGTCAGCTCCGGAACACGCCATCCCCTCAATCGCCTGGTCAGATCGGCCAGTTCTGCGGTCCGCTTGTCCCACGCGTAGAGCGCCCAGGTCACAATAGTGCACGCGCCGATCCACGTGACATAGGCGTGCACATACAGGCGCGACTGAAATGACGACGCGAGTGCAACTGACAGCCCAACACCAAGAAGCGTATAGATCAGCAGGTTTCTGTTCATCGGCGCTATTCTAGGAGCACTCTGCGCCGCGTCAAGCGACCGTTACCTATGCAGATCGGGGCCAAGCCGTACGTGTTGACAGAACCGCGCCCTGCGCCACAATCTGGACCAAGCTGACCCAACCGCTATCGAAGGAAAGGAGAAGGCCGTGAACTTCCTGGATCTGGTTCGCCAGCGTTACAGCGTGCGCGCCTATAAGTCGGAACCCGTGGAAGATGAGAAGCTTCAACAGATTCTCGAAGCCGCACAGTTGGCTCCAACCGCGGCGAACCGCCAGCCCTTCCGCGTTGTCATCATGCGGACCGCTGAGCATAGAGCGGTGCTACAGCAGATCTATGGGCAGGGATGGTTCCTCGAAGCACCTCTGGTGCTCTGCGTATGTGGCGTATCCTCAGAAGCCTGGGTTCGCAGGCACGACGGCATCAACTACGTCGATGTCGATGCGGCCATCGTGATGGACCATATCGTGCTTGCCGCTACCTCTCTGGGCCTGGGCACCTGTTGGATCGGCGCCTTCAATCCGGACGCTGCCCGCAAGGGGCTCAACCTGCCCACGGGATATCACGCGGTAGCCTTCACGCCGCTGGGCTATCCGGACGATCGCCCGGGGCCCAAGCGACGCAAGGAGCTCTCGGACCTTGTCAAGGTCGGACCCTGGTAAACCTGCGCAGGTGACAGTGTCAGAGACCGAACGAGAGCGCTCCACCGAGAAGGCCGTTCAGGCTCTGTATGCCGCTGATGCCGAACGCGAGTGGGGCCGGCTTGAGCGCCACCGTACGGAGTTCGCTGTGACCCTCCGCGCGCTCGAGCAGCACCTTCCAGGAGCGCCTGCCCAGATCCTGGACTGTGGGGGCGGGCCGGGGCGCTATGCCATCACTCTGGCGCAACGGGGCTATCGCGTCACGCTCTTCGACCTTTCGCCCGACCTGCTCTCAATGGCGCGTCAACGAGCCGCCGATGCCGGCGTAGAACTGGTGGATTTCGACCAGGGTACGGCTACTGACCTGTCACGCTATCCCGACGCGCAGTTCGATGCCGTGCTCCTGATGGGTCCGCTCTATCATCTCCTCAACGGCGACGACCGTCGCAAAGCGCTGGCAGAGGCCTACCGTGTCACCAAACCAGGGGGTGTCGTCTTCGCTGCCTTCATCGCCCGTTACGCAGCGCACATCGATGCGCTCTCCGGGTATCCCGACCTGCCCACCTCCGATCCGGGGCAACTCGCCGAGTATCAGCAGATCGCGGCATCCGGCCTGCTGCCCCCGCGCGCTGATGGCCAGGTGGCCTTCACAGCCTACTTCGCGCATCCCAACGAGGTCCGCCCTCTGTGTGAATCGGCTGGTCTCGACCTGATCGAGCTTCTGGCAGCGGAAGGCCTCGCATCGGGTCGCGAGGACCAGCTTAATGCCCTGGAGGGCAACGCCTGGGATTTCTGGGTCAACGTCAACGCTACAGTCAGCCGTGACCCCTCCGTCCTCGGAGGCGCGGAGCACCTCATAGCCGTGTGCCGCAGGCCCAGGTGGCGTTCGGTTCTCAGGCAGATTGCCGCTGCTGCGGCAGAACACGAGCTGGATTACCGGATCGTGGGCGGGACTGCGCTTGCCCTGCGCGGGCTACCGGTCCCGGTCCACGATGTGGACGTCGAGTTCCCTGCCACAGCCATTGATGATGCCTATCGACTGGAGAGACTGCTGGAAGGCGAGATCATCCTGCAAGTCTCCTGGCGCGAGAGCGAATCCTACCGATCGCACTTCGGCAGGATGATCGTCGATGGCGTAGCTGTGGAGATCATGGCCGGACTAGAA
>JAXDDP010000048.1:0-6225 GCA_034676785.1 Anaerolineae bacterium
TCCCGCTCAGTGCAGATGTGGAGGTTGTGTTCGATACGGGCAAGGCACCGCGGCGCGAATTTGCAGCCGGGTGGTAGGTCGATGAGATTCGGTACCGCCCCGGGGATCGTGTCCAATCGTTCCTTGACGATGCCCATAACCGGGATCGACGACAACAGACCCCGCGTGTAGGGGTGTAGCGGATCGTCGAAGAGCGTGTTCACCGCTGCCTGCTCGACAACACGGCCCGCATACATCACCGAGACCCGCGCTGCCATCTCAGCCACCACGCCCATATCGTGCGTGATCAGGATGATCGACGTACCCAGTTTGGATTGCAGGTCACGCATCAGATCGAGGATCTGTGCCTGGATCGTGACGTCGAGCGCCGTCGTCGGCTCGTCGGCGATCAGCAGCTCGGGCTCGCAGGCCAGCGCCATCGCGATCATCACGCGCTGTGCCATACCGCCGGACATCTCGTGAGGAAACGAGTGCACGCGCTTCTCAGGTTCCGCCACGCCAACCGTACGGAGTAACTCGACGGCCCGCTCCCATCCCTGCTTCTTGTCCAGCCCGCGGTGGATCTGCAGGACCTCGGCGATCTGGTCGCCGACGCGGAAGACCGGATTCAGGCACGACGTCGGCTGTTGGAAGATCATCGAGAGCTGATCGCCGCGCAACAGCCGGATCTCAGACTCCGGCAGCTTCAGGAGGTCGCGCCCGTTGAAGACGACCTCACCATCCACGATCCTACCAGGAATGCCTACCAACTGCATAATGGAGAACGAGGTGACGCTCTTGCCGCAGCCCGATTCGCCGACCAGGGCCACAATCTCCCCGCGACCGACATCGAAATCGACACCGTCGACAGCCTTGACGACGCCATCCTCCGTATAGAAATACGTCTTCAGTCCACGAACTTCGAGAATCTTCTCGTCTTGTTTGAGTGTTTCCACGCCGATTCCTCCTGGTTTACAGCTTCAGGCGCGGGTCAAGCGCATCACGCAGGCCGTCGCCAACGTAGTTGAAGGCAAGCGAGGTCAAGAAGATGGCCAGGCCGGGGTAGAACACCTTGGCCGGCTGGCCCAGCAAGCCTGCTTGTGCCGCCTGAAGCATGTTGCCCCAGGTGGGGACCGGTGGCTGGACGCCGAACCCCAGGAAGCTCAGGGCCGACTCGAGCACGATGACGCCGCCCAGTCCCAGCGTAGCACTGACGATGATCGGGGCCATCGCGTTGGGAATCATGTGACGGACGATGATCCGGCCGTTCGACATGCCCAGTGCGCGTGCGGCTTCGGAGAAGTCGAGGGATCGCAGCGTGAGTACCATACCACGGACGAGTCGGCACGTGCCCATCCAGCCGAAGGCGATCAGGATGATCGTGATGACGACCACACTTGTGTACTGCGTTGGGACGCCCGGAATGATGATGCCACGCAGAAGCGACGA
Organism: Anaerolineae bacterium; assembly: GCA_034676785.1. Lineage (GTDB taxonomy): Bacteria > Chloroflexota > Anaerolineae > B4-G1 > SLSP01 > PWVB01. The sequence goes on from JAXDDP010000048.1 coordinate 1,429, forward strand.
GAACGCCAGGAGCAAGGGCAGCAGCGGAATCGTCAGCAGGAAGTCCACGACGCGCTGGATGGCCGCGTCAACCCACCCACCGAAGAACCCCGAGATCCCGCCGAGGAGCGCGCCCGCAAGCTCGCTGGCAATCGTGACTACAAAGGCCACGGTCAGCGAGATCCTGGCGGCGTAGAGCAGACGGCTGAAGACGTCGCGCCCGATCTCGTCCGTTCCGAGTAGGTGATCGGCGCTGGGGGGGGCGTTCTTTCGATAGGGATCCTGGTCCGCGATCGGGTCATAGGGCGCCAGGAAGGGTGCAAAGATGCCCATCAGGATGAAGAGGGTGATCACGGCAAGCCCGGCAACTGCTAGCCTGTGACGTCGGAAGCGCCGCCACACAACCAGGAATTGGCTCTCCTTTTCCGGTGTCAGGAGGCCTTCAGCATCCAGTACGTCGACATTACGTTCTTCTGTCATAGTCATAGGTCCCTATCGCTGTATTAGTCGTAGCGGATCCGCGGATCCACGAGTGTATAGAGGATGTCGCCCACCAGCGTAGCGATGACGGTGAGCACGGCGCTGACGAAGAGGAAGACCATCACGACGGGCCAATCGTCGGCGCCCAACGCGTCGAAGTACAGCCGCCCCATGCCGCGCCAGGAGAAGATCGTCTCGGTGATCGTCGCCCCACCGAACACCGAGGGGATCGTGAACACGACGATCGTCACGAGTGGGATGAGGGCGTTGCGCATGGCGTGCTTGACAATGACCAGGCGTTCCGCAAGGCCCTTCGCCCGTGCCGTCCGGACGTAGTCCTGGCGCAGGACATCGAGCATCGAGGCGCGCATGTAACGGCTCCAGCTTGCCATATGCAACAGGCTCAGCGTCACCGTGGGCAGGATCAGGTGCACGACCTTGTCAAGAAGTCCCCCAGGCGCGGCGTTGAGCACTGCCAGCACACTCCCTGCCGGTGGTGTGCGCACGGAGGTGACCCCCCCCGCGGGCATGTAGGGGAGTCCCCATTCGCGGAATTTGATGGCGAAGATCAGCACGAGCATGATCGCCAGCCAGAAGACCGGCATTGCGGTGCCGAAGAACGTGAATGTCGTGACGATGTAATCCAGGCGCGAGTACTGCTTGACCGCAGAGAACACGCCCACCGGGATGGCGACGACCAGCGAAAGGATCGTTGACGCCAGCATCAGCGTGATCGTGTTGTCGAGACGGCTCTGCATCACCTCAATGATTGGCTGGCCTCTCGCCACAGACCACGACGTGCCGAAGTCGAGCCGTGCGACGCCGTGGCTGGTCCCGTGGAAATGGGCATGGCGCCCGAGGAGTCCGTAGGGGCCGAAGAGCCACGAGACGTTGACCCAGTTGCCATCGGGCCATGCTGGCGCGGTAGACACATCCCACTCCGTTTCGGGGGAGGTCGAGACTACGACATCCTGGGGGTTTCCTGCCACATCGACGCTCATGTCGCCTCCATCCACCTTTATGATGGCGGCAGCCACCGCCTCAGCGGGCTTATCACCTGTGGGGCGAATCCATACCTTTGTAGCCGCGATGATGGGCAGGCCGTCCGACTCTCGTGTCCCGGTCTGCTCGCCGATATACCATATCGGGTAACCCCCTGCGGCGTAGGCAATGCCCGGTGCCGCCCAGAAGCGCACCCCGTCGGCGGGCCGGAGGCTCAAGGACATGTAGTCAGCGCCCAGCCAGTCGTCGCCCAGCAGCCACACGAGGTAGCGGAGGACGAGCGGCTTGTCCAGTCCCAGGTATGAGGCCAGGCGCGCCTTGTCGGCCTCGCTGAACCGCGCGCGCCGGTCCCCGATCTGGTTCAGGCCGGCCATCGGCCCTCCGGGCGCAAGGTTCAAGATGCCGTATATGGCCATCGTCGCCACCAGTACGACGATTCCCATCTGTATGAAACGGCGGATCAGATAACTGGTCATGCACCTACTCCTTCCGACGACGAACTAACCCAGCCATAATACCATAATCCTCTTGCTGCGGTGTCTGCGTTCAGCAGTCCGCGATAGGATCACTTTCCTCGCTTTGCTTACCACCCTCTTGGGCACGCAGACTCACAAGTGTATGGGGTTCCGGTCGAGGGCCGACATTCAGGACAGGCCACGACGACGATGGGGCGTGAGCTATCCTCAATGTCAGACAGATCCGGCCGGTAGGCTTCTAAAAAAAGGTGGCAGCGCACTAAGCGCTGCCACCCAGTCCGTATCGCGGACGACCTACATATCCAGGTCGATCGTCTCGACGTTCCACATCTCCGAGTTCTCGGTCGGGTCCATCACGAAGCCCAGAACCTCGGGCCGCGTGGCTGCCAGCTTGATGCGCAGGAACAGCGGGACCACGGGCAGCTGCTCAGAGAACAGCCGCTGCGCTTCCTTGTGCCCCTCGATGTAGTCCTCGGTGTCGGGGAGCGCCGTCAGCGCGCGGTTGCAGGCTGCATCGTACTCGGCGTTGTTGAAGCCGGGGTAGTTCTGGCCACCCCAGTTGTTCTCCAACGTGGGGATGAACTTCGCGCTGTACAGCTCGCAGGCGGGCTGGACACCCGTCAGCCAGGCGAAGGAACCGACGTCGAAGCGCCGGCCACCCAGCGGCCCGTCGGGACCGTCGGCGAACCACTCAGCTGCGGGCACGTTCGCCAGGTTGACCTTGAAACCGCAGCCAGCCAGGTTCTGCTGGAAGATCTGCATGTATTGGATACGCATCGCGGCGGTCGTGGAACCCCAGTTGAACTCGAGCAGGGTGCCGTCGGGAACGCCCTCGACGCCACTGGCCTCGCGGACGCCGTCGCCGTCGCTATCCACCCAACCGACCTCTTCGAGCAGCGCCATACCGGCCTCGGGGTCATACGCCCAGGTGGTCACCCGGTCGCCAGCGTAGAGCGGGTGCTCCCGCGGGATGTAGGTGTCGATCGCATACGAGCGGCCGTAGAGGATGGTATCAACCACGCTCTGGCGGTCGAGGCACATCGCGAACGCCTGGCGAACGCGCACATCCTCGAAGAAGTCCGGGCGCGCATAGTCCTCGACGGGGTTGATGCCGAAGTCCACGTGCTCCCAGGTGGTGCCGGTCACGAAAATGGGCTTGACCACGTTCTCCTGCTCCAGCTTCAGCAGCAGCTCGCTCTGATCCTCGAGGGCGGCATCCTGCGTGACGATATCGCACTCACCCGAGATCAGCTGCGCCACAGCGGCGTTGGAGTCCGAGACGAAGCGGTAGATGACCGTGTCGACGTAGGGCAGGCCCTCGGCGGCGCGGAAGTAGTTGGGGTTTTTCTCCACGGTGATGTGATCGCCGGAGACCCACTCCTTGACGACGAACGCGCCCCAGCCCATCGGCATGCGGCCCGATTCCTCGGCCTCGATCAGGTCGGCGGCGGTCAGGCCCAGATCATCCTGCCAGAGCTTGCGCGGGAGAGGTTGCCAGATGTTGGCATAGTAGACGCTGTCGATGTAGCCGGGAAGACCGGTCCACACCACGGTCGTGTCGCTCGGGGCCTCGTAGGAGGCAGTGCGCTCGACCAGGTAGCGGCTGGCGGGCGTGTCGGGATCGGCATTGACCTCGTAGTTATAGACGGTGTCATCCGCCGTCAGCGGCGTGCCATCTGACCAGGTCAAGCCCTCGATCAGCTCGAAGGTAACGACCATCTGGTCCATCTCGATGGGGTCGCCCGCGAACTCGACCTCGCAGTCCTCGGCCATACAGCCAGCGGGGCGAACGGTCATACCCTCGGCCAACTCGACGGGATCGCCAACGGGGTTGATGACCATATCGCCGGCCTGGACCGTTACGGCATTGATGACTGCATCACCGTCTTCGAGGCTGGGCAGCTTCTCAATGATGACGGGCTGGTAGGCGTAGGTGCGGTTGTCGATGGGGCCATCGTAAACGGCCTCCTGGATGTGGGCCGCTGCCAGCATGTCTGTGCCGTAGATATACAGCGTGTCAGGCTCCTGACCAAGGCAGACGACGAGCGTCTTGGGACCGGCTGGGGCCTCGGGCTCGGGCGTCGCGGTCACGACAACCTCAACTTCCGTCTCGACCTCGACTTCCTTCTCAACGACGACGGTCTGCAGGACCGTTGCGGGGGTTGGGGTTGCGCAGGCGCTCAACACCATGCTCATTACCACGAGCGCGCCGAGCAAAACCATAAGTCTCTTCGCCATGGGATTCTCCTCCTCTAGATGATCCAGTTGCGTATTCCACAGTCCGATGTGAAACATTACGCTGCTTGGGACATTATCTTTAGTTCGCTGTCCGAGTCTGCTACCCCCTTTCCTGGGATACCCCGATGTGCGCTGTGTGCGCCTATCATCGGGCACATTCAGATATTTTAAGGCCAAGCCCTCATTTGTCAACAATCCCCGCTAGCGCTAACGCGTGCCTCTATGTCGGATGTCAGCACGATGACTTGGGCCATGGCCGCCACGGCCTGCCGGTAGCGGCTTGCGATCACCAAAGCGCCGGCCTCTCCAGCCGTGTCCTCCAGGGCACTGAGAAGCTCGGGCCAGCTCTCCGGAACGAGGTGGGCGAAGATGTCGTCGACCAGCACGATCCGGGGTGGGGGGAGGCGCATATAGGAAAGCGCCAGCCGGACGAGCGCCACGCCGGAAAGCGCCCCTGTACTGAAGTCCCCGACCACGGACGAGAGCCCGCTCGCACGCAGCCTATCGGGAGACATACCGCCCGCCATGTGCCCGCGCATTGCCACTGCCCTGCGCACACCGCGGCCAGGCTCAATAAGCGCGTAAGGATTTGCCCACAGCAACAGCACCTGGTGTCGTAGAT
>JAXDDP010000049.1:0-8665 GCA_034676785.1 Anaerolineae bacterium
TCCTCCCAGAAGGACTAGCAGAACCTTCCGCATCTGCCTCTGGGCTGTCCGGGCGCCGCCCGATTGCTCGAGGGCCTCACCGTGCCCGTTGCTCTCCACCACTACTTCCGGAATCCCGAACAACATCTGGCTTGACATTTCCAACCTCCCTGGTTTCCCTCTCCTGTGAATCGGATACTCATACCCCTTTGCTTGCCGATCAAACGCACCTAGGACGTTTCCGGCTTGAGGCATTCGTAGCGTAACCTGAGATCACCTACCTCGATGACATCGCCGTCGTGAAGAAGCACACGTTGTGTGATCCGGTTGTTGACCATGACTGAAGGTCCAGTACCGGCCGTCAGGGCTACGTAGCCGTCTCCGTCAACTACGTCCAGTTCCCCCCACACTGATGGCTGGTCAGGTAAGCCGAATGGCCCACGGCGTCCTCCCAACTGCAGTCTGCGCGTCCGCAGGATGGAGAGATCCTCTACCATTGCGCCCGTGTAGCCCGTGGGCCGCGATAGTACGCGCAGCGTGCCTACGAGCTGCGGTCGTCTCGAGGCCCAGGCATAGACACGTGGTCCAGCTCCCAGCGCGGCAGCCCCGGCAATTCCTGCTCCAAGTGCCCATACGGGAAAGGGATGCCGGACCTGCACTTCGAAACTGATGACATCACTGATCCGAGGACGATCTGACCCTTCGTCCGCAGCTTGAGCAGACACCGTATAGGTCCCGGTTGTGTCTGGAACGGCAAGCATCAGCGCCTTGCCTGGCGTGCCGGTCGCCGTCGAGACCACTGCGCCCGTCGCGTCGACCATTGTGATCGTCACCACGCCTCCGGCATCCACGGGGGCTTTGCCCGCCATCCACCGTGCCGTCAGAGCTACGGACCGACCAGTCCGCCAGGTCGTACCATCAGGCGGGACGTCCATACTCAGACGTGGCACTGTCTCAACACGTACCCTTCCTACCCAACTCCCCATCTCGCGGCCGGCTATCTCGTACCAGATGCGGACCTCGACCACTCCCGCTGTGTCGGCAATCCATACGCCGCTCAGGATTCCATCGCCGCCAGTCCTGTCGCCTGCACGACCGTCATCCAGCAGTAGAATCCGATCCAATTCTGAGCCCCCGGCGATCGACCACGCTGCCCAGGCGTTCGCTCCTGCTGGAGTCGCTGGTCGGAGCCTCACCGTGACGGTCACAGGCGCTCCCAGGAATGCGGTCTCGGGCAGGCCTGGCACCAGGATCGTCGGCGCCGGCGTGGGTGTGGGCCTGGGCGTGACCGTTGCTGTGGGCAAGGCTGTCGGCGTGGGAACGGGCGTTGCAGCGGCCGTCGGGACAGGGGTAGGCACGGGCTCCACGATGTAGTCCTTCCACACAGTCACGCTGCCTTGACCCTCCATCGTCACGACCCAGTCGCCTGCCTCCGGGTTATCTACCGCCCAGATTGCTGTGGTCCCATACGCTGTATGGCGCACCCCTGCCTCCCCGGAATGTAACCCACGCCCATCCGGCCGTGTCAACGTAACGACCATCGATGACGCCTGTGGCTGCACCACTCGAATGACGAAGGTAACCCGCCTGAGATTCGGCTCAACGTTGATCACACGGCGCTCCAGCCCCCCGGACAGTGCTACATCCACGACAGCCCCATCCGTTGAGACCCCACTCAGGGTCAGGAGTACGTCGTGGTAGATATCGATCAGACCATCGGCCCCTCGAACTGCGTAGAAGCGCCCGCCTGTGGCTTCCCCCAGCTCGCGCCAGAGCGGCACGTAGACCTCGGCGATTTCGGGATCGGCGTCGGTCGCCGTATTGCCTAGCAGCAGGATGAAGAGCTGCACACCCTCCTCGGCATAAGCTGTCCCGATCTGTCGTAAGTCGGCCACAATCTCGGCGCGTTCGCTTGCGGTGGGGGTCGAGTCCCACTCTGGCTTACCGTCTGTCAGCAGCACCACTGCCTGGCGCCGGTCGCCCGATTCCATTTCAATGAGCGCTTGCTGTGCCAGGCGCAGAGCAGCCGCTGGGTTGGTCCACGCCATTCGCCTGGGATTGGCTATCAGCTCGGCCATCTCGTGTCGGCGGTCTTCGTCAGCCAGCGAGGTGAGCGGCAGGACCTCCTCGGCCCTGCCGCCGTATCCGATCACTCCCACTTGGTGGGCTGTGATCCCGCTGTCCACGCCGAGGTAGGTGATGAAGAGTTGTGCTGCCTCGATGCGTCGCAGCTCCGGATCCGACCCGATTCCCCCCTTGTCGAACATCGAGTTGGAGTTGTCGATGATCAGCATCACATCCATCCCAGCGTCTGCCTGATCCTGTGCAAAGGCTTTCTCAACCAGCAGCCCCAGCACAAGACAGAGCGTACAGGTGATGAACACCAGCCCGATCACCGTGATGACGATCCGGCGCGCCTGGCGCCGCACCTGTTCGGCAAGGGAGAGACGTGGTCGTGTGTGTCGCCTCCGTCCAATCCAGGCCCGAGCCATTTGCAGTGCCATCTCCTTCCTCCTTCTCGCTGCTTGATCTGACCAATATGCCGGTGTACCCTATCCTCACCATCAGGTGCGTTCTCCACTACTGCACTCCTATGTCGATCTGTTTGTTTTGTGTTGGCCTCCTTTCTCTCGTCTTTGCATCTATCAAACCACGATACGACGCCGCAGTCAGCCCGGAAGCTACGCTGTCTGCGGCGTCGATCTACGCAAAAGCGCCGGAAATCATCGATTTCCGGCGCTTGAATAGGGCTAAGGGGATTCCCTTGAGCTATAGACCGCTAGGGTATCCTCGTTGCGTCATAACGGCTGGCAGATGGAATCTACGGTGGACTTCGCAGTTCCGGGTGGCGGCCGAAGAAATCGGCATACCAATTCATCAACACGGCCCGTTTCGCATGGGGGGGCATCTTCTCCTTACTGTCGGGCAGATCGAAAAAGTTCAGCATCTTGCTGTAGATCTCCCCGAAGCACCCCTCAACAGTGCGCTTGCTGAGGTGTAGAATGTCCGCGATCTGCTGGTTGCTGCCGCCGTGTGTCGTGTGAGCATAGGCGACAAGGACCTGCCATTCCGAATCTGCGAGCTGTTCGAGGAAATCCTCACGTTGCCGGTCGTCCTGTTGTTCAGCGAGTGTTTGCTGCATCTCGAACGCCTGGAAGGGATCTTCGGTCCACATCGCGATGGCGTGGCTCAACCATGCGCTCCAGGAGATCACGGGTACCAGCGAGAGCTGAGCATCCGCGGGGTGCGAACGGTGTAGTGCGCCACTCCGCTCGAACGCCTGATCCGATATGATGTGCCAGAGGCGATCATTGCTGTCGAATAGAATGTGGGCCGCAGCAGCACCATAGACAACCATGCTATTGCGCCCACCGGCGATACTAAGGTGGACGGCTTGCCGCGCCTGCTTGAGTTCTCGCACGGTCCCGAATATCGCCTGGAAGGCTGCTCGAGCGTCTTCGGGCGATCGTATGTCAGGCACAGCTTCTTTCCTGGCCGTCGTGATTTCGACCAGATGCAGCACGCACGGCCGACCCCGATAGACGTCGTGGTCAAAGACAGCCTTTAGTTGTCCGACAGCCGAACCGACATAGCCAGTCGGCTTGGTATGGATGACATACACCTCGCTGACCTCGACGTGTTCATCCTCAGCAAGCATATCGACCGCAAGCGTTACTACCTGAGGGTTTGTGCCCAGCGTCGCGACCAGCACTGGCTGCCCGGGGATTCGTGGCATCACCCCACCTCCTCTGCACCACGCGCGTGAACCTGCCTGTGGTCGGGCGTGCTGCCAAGGCGCACCTCCATCACTTCCGACGTGCCAGGTACACAGCGCCCGCCATCATAGCGGCAGATCACGTATTCCAGATCGTGCCCCAGATGGTAACAGGCCAGTGTTGCGCCGACTGCCGAGGGTCGCATGCTGCCCGTGATGTCGACATAGAGCTGTCCAGCGCCGAGCCCCTGACGTGCCGCATCCTGTAGCACGCTATGGATAAGGCTATAGGCCTCGCCGGCGTCACGTGGCCTGGTCAGCGGACGGGGATCGACCACCACACCCTGGTCGCGGTACTCCGCCACCAACCGCTCGACCTTGCCTTCGGCCTCAACTTCAGGCGAGGCGACCAACCATACGTACCTCAGGCCCCCTTGCTTATGGAACCTGAGCGCCTCTTCATCGGCCTTGCCGCTCCCGGTGCTGAGGAAGACGACTACGCCCTCTCGCGGGTGCGCTCGTTCCTCCATTCCCAGGGTGGATAGGGGATCGCGGTGGCTACCCAACACGGCGACAATTGCACCGGTCACGAACGCCAGCAGTAGCAGTCCGATCAGCAGTGCTCCGAGAGACGCCTGCCAACTCTCGCCCAAGAGGGCAAGGATCAGGTCGTAGGTTGCGCTCCCAACAACTTCCAACAAGAGCGCGCCGAGCACGAAAAGGACGGGCGTTCGCACGTCGAAGAGCATCGGAAACGCCTTCGAAATCCGTCTGAAGTGCCCTCGACTGGTCAGTAACTTGGACATAGGTCTTCTGACAGGCTCTGGCTCCACACCGCCCTGGGCGAGTCTCAGTCTTCCCTATCCTGGTGGATGCTGCTGTGCACGCGGATCTCAATGGGGGGCAGTGGGCCCTTCGGTCTTCCGGTCGCCGTATACTCCGTCGGCACGTGTTCGATCGCGTAACCACCATCAAGGCACGCCACGATCATGCCCATCGTCATGGGCTTGGTGCCGCCGGTAATGTCGGAGATAATCTCCCGGGCGTTCAAATGAAGGCGCGGGCCTTCGTGCTCGTAGATGTTCTTCACTGCGTCATAGCAAGAGCGTGTGTCGTACAGGCCAGCCGTAGGAACCGTTTCGAAGCCCGTAGCGGGAAACTCAGCCTGCAGGCGCGCGATCGCGTCCTGAGCTTCGGCCCGTTTCTCCGGTGTCACGATGAGCCAACAAAAGATCGGCTGGTGATGCTTGACGGCCTCGCGAAGCGTCGCCTCGACGCTGTACAGAAAGATCAGCCCACGGCAGCGATCCGGATGGGGAAGATCGGATATCAGCCCGAGCCCCAAGCCGCGTCTACGTCTGGTGGCTGCCTGATAGAGGAGAACGAAGGTAACGGTGGCACCGGTCAGTACCAGAATGGCAGCTCCCTGCAGACCAAGTCCCCCCAGCGCGCCAAGGCCGTCCAGGATGAACTCGACCACCATGGCTACGACCACGGCGCTGATCACGGGCCCAAACCAGGGCACCTCAATCAGCGTCTCGCGGAACGGTTCACCGACGTATTTGGACCAGAACTGTTTCATCTCATGACTCCTGCCTACTCACGCAACTCTACTCGACACTGAGCGAGCGGGCAACTCAGGTCATCTAGTCAAGCTCAGCTTTGACCTCGACTCGAGTATCTGGCGGGCCACACGCACCAGCTCCTTGTATCCAATCTTCCCCCAACCGCGATCAGGAGGGATGGGGCCGATGCAGCATCTGAACGTCGAAGACCAGGGCGCCCAGCTCCTTGAGGATCACCTCAGCGTCATTGCCGGGCTCAACCTGCAGTGCACGCTCAAGGCCAAGCGTGGGGATCCCGATGCCGTGGCCACCCGCGATAGCGATGGGTGTGCCGGAGCCACCCTTCGAATGGATAGTCAGTGTGAATGTCGGTCGGCGCGCGTACACAAACGCGCAGCCCAGACCATAGATCGCGAGGAGGCAGGCGAGCAGCAATTGGATTCCCACGCCGTTAGGATTATAAGGACACACGAATGACGGACCCAAATCTTCGAAAAGCGTGACATCCCCGAGCACCGCCATGGCCGACGTAGCGATGAATGCCAGAACGGTGTGCCAGATCGACGCCCTTCCGGCAGTGATGGAACCCATGAAGGCCGCGATGGCGACCAGCCAGCCCACCACATCGGCGCCGATTGGCCTGCCGCCGTCGCCCAAGGGCCCCGGGTCGAGCTTTGGGACGTGGGTCCTGGCCCCAACCACGGCGATGAGAAGGGACGCAGTGACGGCGAGCTGCCAGGACGCAGCCAACCCAATCAGCAGGCGGCCGAAGCTGAAGACTGTTCCTTTGTAGCCGCTCACCTCCGAGACATCCTGAATGGGCATGTCGCTCTGGATGCTGCAGGAACCAGCGCTGGTCTCGCTCAGGGTCTGGAAGATGATGCGCTTCGTGACCGAGAGAAAGCCCTCGGCATCGATGTCCAGGAGTAGAGACCTGTAGAACGTGCAGAGGTAGGTGCGTACAGTGAACTCGCTGTCCGCAGGCGCAATGCGATGGTTCAACAGGTCAACCTGGCTCACTCTGGCCCTCCTGAGGTGCGTGCAGACGACTCTCTGGAATCCTGGTGAGGCGGGACGGACCTAACAATAGGGAAGTCTTCGAGTCTGCTAACCGCTGGCGGGTCGCCGCGACGACGACTCAGGTCAATGTGACGATAGGATGTGCATTGGCAATGTTGTACTGGGACATGCCGTGTCATGTCAAGAGCGGGCAGCGAGTAGCTGCGCCATCCTACTGAGCCTTATCACGATGTGACGTTGACCAGAGTTGGTGGCGGATAAGAAGATTGCCCGCGCCGGTGGTTGGTGCCGATAGTTGGGTCTGTCTGCCACCCCTTAGTAGCCTGATGTCTGCCAGGCAGCGCCAGCGGCGAGGGGCTGACTTAGTCTCCATCCCTCAAAGGGATCGGCCTCTGCCTCGACCTAAGGCCTGTAACTGGCGTCGACAACGGCACTCCAAGTTTCCATCCCTCAAAGGGATCGGCCTCTGCCTCGACGAGGCGTGACGTGACATTCTACAGCCCCAACAACAAGTAGTTTCCATCCCTCAAAGAGGGTTCGACCAGTGAAATGACTGGTTACGTTCAACCGTAACCAGTCCCGCCACCCCAGCGTGGTCTGCCCCGAGAACCGTAACAAGTCATCTGACTGGTTACGCCTCCGACGCCCTCAGCCTCGACTGGGTCCACTGGGTTCTCTCGACAGCGTAACCAGTCATTTTACTGGTTACGCTCACATCCGCTCCAGAAAGGTGCCTGTCCGGCGTGCTTCTGGCGCTAGAATGAGCTTGTCAGAGTCCATTTCCAGCACCAAGGAGCACCTACCATGACAGGCTTACCCATTGTAACCCGCTTTTCCGCCCTGCAGAGCCGCTTCCCACGTATCCTACGCCACAGCAAGGCCCCGCCGCAGACCGATCTGCATACTCTGTGGCTCCATCCCCGGCGCCTTCCGCACTGGGCTGCCGACTCACCCACCGTCCTACGGATCCTCGATCTCCTCGGCCCGCTCCCCTGGGATTGCTTTCCAGACCGCGACCTACAACGCAACTACGGTCAGCCCACGGTTTCATATGCTACCTTCGCCGCAGCCTGCCTCCTGCAGCTCAACGAGCATCTGTTTCATATGTCGGAGCTGCGCACCTACCTCGTGGAACACCCCGTTCTCATATGGCTACTGGGCCAGCCCCTCGCCCCGGATCCCGCCTCGCCCTTCGGTTACGACCCCGAGGCCAGCCTGCCCACACAACGCCATCTCACCCGTATGCTCCGCACCATTCCCAACGCCACGCTTCAGTTCCTACTCGCCGCTAGTGTCTCCGCGATCCTCGCCGAGCTCCACGAACTCGGCTGTATGGACGTTGCCCAGTGCGTCTCCTTGGACACCAAGCACATCCTCGCCTGGGTCAAGGAGAACAACCCCAAGGCCTACGTCAGTCCGCGCTTCGACAAGTCCCAGCAGCCTGCGGGCGATCCCGACTGCCGTCTCGGCTGCAAGCGCCGCCACAACCAGCGCACTTCTCCCGACGATGTCGCCACCCCGACCCGCAATCCTATCCCCGCACAGTCTCTCCGCTTCGGCGAGTTCTACTGGGGCTACGGCTCCGGCATCGTCGCTACCAAGGTCCCTGACTGGGGCGAATTCGTCATTGCCGAGCTCACTCAGCCCTTCAACTGCTCCGACGTTTCCTACTTCTTCCCCCTGATGGCCTCAACCGAGCTGCGCCTTGGCTTCCGGCCCCGTACCGGCGCCCTGGACGCGGCCTACGATGCGTTTTACGTCTACGACTACTTCCACCGCGATGACGATCCCGGCGCCTTCGCCGCCGTCCCGTTCGTGCAGAAGGGTGGCTATGCGGCCAAAGACCGCCGCTTCGTCCCTGACGGGCGTCCCTTGTGTGCGGCCGACCTACCGATGCCCCGCCTCTGCACCTACATCGACCGCACCCTCACGCTCATCGAACACGAGCGTGCCAAGTACGGCTGCCCTCTCAAACACGCCGAAGGCACCAACCCTGACCCTTGCCCCATCCACCACCAACGCTGGCCCAAGGGTGGCTGTACCACCTCGCTGCCCACCAGCATCGGCGCGCGCTTGCGCTACACCCTCGATCGCGAGTCCGCTGCCTACAAGGACGCCTATCGCCAACGCACCGCGACCGAGCGCATCAACAGCCAGGCCAAGGCCCTCGGCATCGAACGGCCCCACCTGCGTAACGGGCAGGCGATCATCAACCGCAACACCCTGATCTACACCCTCATCAACCTGCGCCTGCTCCAACGCATCCGCCAACGCCGCCCCGCCGCCGACTGAACAGGGTCCCTCGCCAAAGCGTAACCAGTCATTTCACTGGTTACGCTTTTCTGTGCCTCAAGCGTAACCAGTCAGGACTGGTCCAACCCTCCTC
>JAXDDP010000051.1:0-36865 GCA_034676785.1 Anaerolineae bacterium
CCACCCTCGTCACCCCCGTGATCCGTCAAGTCGATCTCTGGGAAGATACCACTGACCGGGTCTTGGCGCCCGATCAGGATCTCAGTCTGGTCCTTGGGGAGAGCCAGTATCACCCCGCTCGCCTGAACGACAAGGCTGGCGTGCGGTGGTCGAGCCATAGCAGGAACAGGAGGTGCCGCCATCGCGTGGGGTGCTCCCACCATCACAGTACGCCCCCCCATGGCCAAGCCCGGATCCGTCACCGGTGCTGAAGGCGTAGGACTTCCGAGTTGGATTCCAACGTCCTCCAGGGCAGGCACGCTGGGCCCTGAGACCGGCATTTCATTAACTACTACCCGCGTGCCGCACATTTCACAGAAAACGCTGCCAGGTTGCAACTCGGCGCCGCAATGAGCGCAGACCAGCGAATGAGCAGCTGTTGGGCCGCTATCAACAGAGGCCATCGCGGGTGCGTCGGCTTCGTCAATCGGTAGTTGCGGCGCCGCAGCCACGGGAGGGACCACCGTAGCATCAGGTCCCGAGGACGTGAGGACGGCGTCGGGCCGCGGCGACTCACCGAATGCAGCACCACAGTTGGCGCAAAACGGATCGCGCGACGACGTTTGCGCGCCGCAGGTCGGACAAACACGCGACGCGACGACCGTTCGGGCATGAAGCGCATCAGAGGGTGCCGGTGCTGGCGCCTGGGCTCCTCGCAACGGTGCCCCACACTCATCACAGAAGGATGCCCCATCAGGCTGCGGAGATCCGCAGTTAGCGCAGATCGGCATAGACTCCTCCCAACGACTCTCAGATCCACAGGTACGAGTATGATGATACCACGGTCACTTCCGCCCGGTCTGATCTCCCAGCTCGTACTCGGTTTTTGCCGCCTCCCCCGGATGCGTGGGCCCCATCGCCATTCGTGTTGGGGCAAAGCCCTGATCACCAGTGCCGGAGACTGTCTCCCCGGACCCAAGCACCCGTGTCGCGCCGCCCAGGCGCTTGTACTGCAGGCGTGTTTGTCCAAGCTCAAGGATAGCGTCCGGCGCCAGAAGTTGTCGCTGGTGAGGAGGCAGCACCACACCGTTAAGGCGTGTTCGGTTTGTACTGCCCTCGTCCTGCACAAAACAGCGCTCACCCTCTTGGAGGACGGACAGGTGCGGGTTCGACACGTACTGGTCGTTCAGGGGGAAGTCGTTGACCTGAGGGTCGCGCCCGACCTTCACGGCGCTGCTGGACAGGCGAAACTCAGTTCCGGCCCGGGGCCCCTGAAGGACAACGAGCTTGCCCGTGGCAGGCGGTAGCGCTCCTCCACCACCCAACCGCTGCGTGACGCCTCTGATGGCCACCGTCGTGTTCTGGACGACCTTCCTGGCGAGCTGACCGCGCGTCCGTACCAACAGGACGACGACGATCAGCAGGCCCAGGCCCAGAACGCCGAAGATAGGAAAGACCCACCACATCTGAGAAGCACTTCGTGTCACATCCTCAGTCACCGTCTTGAGCGTCTCTGCGCGTTCCTCCCAGACGATCTGCACGTCCAGTGGCTCGGTCTGGATCGCTTCCTCGAGATAGGGGTCGGAAGACCGAGCAACGATCGTATACGTGCGTGCGATGGGCTCGTCGGAGGGCCTCTCCAACTCAGTGACATCCCATGTGAGTGCATAGTCGGGTGGTTCCGTAGAAGTCCCGATGCGGCGCTCATTGGCATAGTAGACAACCTCTGGGAGATCGCGAGATGCACCATCTTTGATGATGACTTGCACGGCTAACGGCAAGCCCGTCGTGGTGAAACTCCCGATGTCCTTCGAGTAGGGCACAGTGACGGTCAGGTTGGGCGGAGCAACAAGCGACAGTCCCGGACGCTGCAGTCGCGAGATGACCTCCTCGCTATCGGATACAGATCCACCGGGGGCATTCACAACACGGATCTCAACTCGGTACTCACCAGCGGGTCGAATCACGGGGAAGCTGATATTGTAGGCCTGGCGCTGCGTGATCACATCCTGGAAGCGCGCCTTCACGTCCTCGTGCGTCTCAGCGCTGTCGACGAAGTAGGTGCCACCGGTCTGGACTGCCACGGCATTCAGGCTGTCGGACTCGGTAGTCCTGCCTTCCGCGGTCATCTGCACAGCGTAGATGAGAATATCGTTCTTGTTGGCCCGGTCAACGATCAGCGCCTCATGCGATTCATCGCTGAAATCTCGGTCGATCCCGTCGGAAAAGACAAAGACGATGCGCCGTCGGTTCGCAAGCTTGTCCTGGATGGCCACATCTGGGTTCTCTGCAATCCACGAGATGGCGCGATCGATCCCCTCATAGAGAGGCGTGGTCTCGTCAACGACCTCGGTAAGAAGAGCATCGAACTCATTGCTGACTGCAACAGGGTCGTAGTCGGTCAAGGGTACCAACGGGGTAAGGCCGCCTGCATCCTGGCCGCGGATGCCGATCAGAGCGGCCATATCGGCATTCGGACTGCCATCCAGGGAGAGCGTATCAAGCAGTGCGCGAGCCAAGTCCACAGCGCGGCCTATGCGCGGGTCGTTGCGCCGCGCGATGCCCCCACGGTCGATCACCATGACCACGGCCAACCCCGTCGTATTCAGCGCCACGATCGGCTCAACAGCCTCATCAGAGATGCGCACATCGAAGTTGCTTTCGTCAAGCCCCTCGATGATCTGTCCACTCTTCCGGTCAACGACCGACACTTCGAGAGACGCAAGAGGCGGGTGCGAGAGGGTATCTGGCCTGCCCAGGATGTCGACGACCGGCGGATCATCGCCCTGCGCAAGTGCAACAGGCGGGTTCTGGACCAGGAGCACAGTAAGGCACAGCGCAGCTATGAGAGCACGCAGCAGCTTCATCCCAGCACCTCCCCCTTCCCAGTGTTTACCTTGCTCCAGATCGGTCGCTCTAGCGCCCTGGGACGATCACGACGGTGATGTTGTCCTCCCCGCCGGCCTCATTGGCTGCCGTCACCAGGCGGTCACAGGCCTGTTGGGGCGTGGCAGCCGACGTCCAGATTTCGTAGATCCGTTCGTCCGGCACCATACCGCAGAGGCCGTCCGAGCAAAGCAGCAGAGCCTCGCCGGCGGCTAACAACTGCTCGTAGAGATCAACCTCGACCTCAGCCCTGTCCCCAATCGCACGGTAGATAACGTTGCGCTGGGGATGGCCATCCGCCTCGGCGCGAGTGATTTGGCCGGCGCTCACCAGCCGTTCGACCAACGAGTGGTCAACAGTCACACGTCTGATGCCGTGCGGTCCCACGTGATAACAACGGCTATCGCCGACATTGGCGATCGTTGCCGTAGCGCCTATCACGAGCGCAGCGACCAGGGTAGTCCCCATCTCCGAGCTCGCTGCCTGACGGGCCTCGTGGACGGCGTTATTTGCTTCGCTAACCCAGTGTCTGAGCCAAAGGCGGGCCCGCTCGCCGCCGTCTCCCTCTCCCGGTTTCACTGATGATGCTATTGCCTCACGCGCAAGCTCCGCCACGATCTGCACCGCAAGTCCGCTGGCCACCTCACCGGCATCATATCCGCCCATCCCGTCCGCGACGACGTAAACGGCAGGCCCGCCCGGGCCTCCTCCTAGATCCAGGACCAGGTAGCTATCCTCATTGAGCGCCCGTCTCAGTCCAACATCGGTGCACATCCCCACCGGCGGGCCAGCAGGAGGGCGGGCCCCTCGTCCGTGGCCATCTCCCGGGCCCAGGCTCGAGTTAGCCGGAGCCATGGGCTGAGTGGGCGCGCAGGCACTATGGTGTCCGAGCGCCGCCTTTGGCAACTCCTGCGTACCAGTTCTGGCACGGCTCGGGTTCACGTTCTCCTGTGGGCGACGCTTGCGCAGCCAGCCGAAAAGCAGATCGAATGACCTCACGATAACCTCCCCACGCCACATCACAGTTCAGCGCTGGCGCCATGCCGCCTGGCACCACACCACTCTACACAGGTTTGCCGCATTCCGTGCAGAACCGGCTATCGGGCGACAAACGTGCACCGCAGGCGGCACATGTCCTGACGGCCTGGTCATCATCGAGGCGTTGACCGCAGGTCGGGCAGAAGCGGGCACCGCGGCGGACGGGTGCATTACATGACGGACAACGAAGGTCCACAGCCGACGCGGCTTCGGCGGAGTCGGCGTCGGTTTGAGGCGGGGCGTTAGGAACCGGCCCAGGAACGGGGCCCATAACCGCGATAGGAGCCGGGGTCGGAGCCACAGCCGGAACCGGACCAGAGGCGTCGGGTCCCGACATCCAGATCTGGGTCGCTCCAAGAGACGCGCCTGGCGCCGCCGGAGGTGTTTGGGCCTGACGCGCAACCGGCTGCTGAGCAGGGCTACTGACAGCCGGACGGGCAGGTCGCGACGGCGGTCTGGCACCAAGGCCGTCGCCCTTCCGCCGGGATCTGAGGTCAACGACCAGGAGTATCCCACCGATCAACAACAGGCCTCCGCCACCGAGACCAAAGCCAGCGAGAACCACGAGCGCCACCAGCAGCGAGCCGATGCTCTTGCGCGGCTCTTCCTGGGGTTCGGGTGTCGCAAATGCAACGGGGGTCGGCACAACCGGAACAGCCGGCGTGCTGGTGGCGAACGTTGAACCGCCTGGATCGGGGACAGAGGCGATTCCCGGCGTCGGTGTCGGTCCGCCTATCACACCGAGAGGCGCGTCTGGCAAGTCGAGCCGCCCAAATCCGTACCCGGTGTCAGGGCCACCGGGGCCGAGATCGCGTGTGGCATTGATGAGATAGTCGAATAACGCCTCACGTGTCAGGGCTGGATACGCCTCCCAAACTAGGGCTGCAGCACCGGCAATATGGGGGGTCGAGGCCGACGTACCATCGAAGCCCTCATCACCATAGGTGTAGCCCGACACACGTGTCGGCCCCGAGATCTCTGGCTTCAGCCGTCCATCGTTGGTCGGGCCTTGCGAGCTATAGTACTCAAGCGCGTCATCAGCCCACGCAACAGCCCCGACCGTGAGCGAGGTCTGCGCGTCACCAGGTGCGGTGACGCTGTAGGCGGGCACGGCCCCCACCACCCCAACGCCGGGCCCTGCGGCGAAAACGTCGAAGGTGGTGGGCTGGTCGATGTCGTACGCATAGACGGCAGCGTACACAATGGGATCGTCAACTTCCAGCGCGAGATACTCGGCAGGCTGCTGGCCAGGGCTTCCGTCCTGTGCCTCCTCCGACTTCGCCAGGATCTGTCCTTCGCCGTCGAGGATCACAAGCTCGTAGTCCTGCGTGGGATAATCCCAGTCGTCCTGCCAGATCAGAAAGACTCGCAGGTATCCCCCGATCTGGATGGGCAGCAATGATGACCCGTGTGCGTAGTCATGGAAGCCATCACCATCGATGTCCGAAAAGTCCTCACGGTAGTGCACATCTGCTTCGTTGCCAGCGGAGTTGACCCAGAGGATGCCACGGGCCGTTGTCGCATCAACGAGGCGTGCGTCCCATCCCGTCCCATCGCGCGGACTGACGGCACCACCGGCTGAGTGTGTGATGATCTGCACATCGTGTGAAACCAGCCAATCAACGGCTTCGCCCATCGCCGCATCACTGCCATCATACCACGCCAGGAAGAGCTCCGCGCCAGGTGCTACTTCGTGGACGATCTCAGCACACGCAGTGCCGTGGACTTCCTCATCATCATACCAGCCAAAGGTCGCCATCTCCACCGACGCTGGCAACTCAGAGCCCAACAGCTCCTCGTAACCTGAGAAGCCAAGGTCCAGTACGCCGATCCGGATGCCAGCCCCGGTGAAGCCGGCTTGGTGCCAGGCATCCGCATTGATCACGCCCACACCCTCGCCCTCGGTGGTTTGACCATGCCGGTCAGGCGCCGGCTGGGGATCGTCCATATCAGAGGACCGTTGCCCAGGAAGGCGCACGGCGATCACGTGATCGATCTCCGTCAACTGCTGGAAGACACCTTTGACGTCTTCGGCAGCCAGCGCTTGCTCGATCAGGGCAATCGCCACGGAGATATTCACCCTGTCCTTATAGGCGCTGACGACGTCGACACCAACAGCCTCGAGCTGTTCCACCAGTGCGGCGGAATCCTCCGTTTCCAGCACCAGTGTCACCCGCAAACTGGCCCCATCTGGGGTTAAGAGCCCACGCTCCTCGGCCATCGCTACTGCCGCATCCATACCGCCTTCCTGGTAAGCGATCAGGAACTCCTTGTAGACCGAGCCTAACTCTGGGTCATTCAGGATTGGCTCGAGTTCGGGATACTCAGCAGCGATCTCCGCCATCGATGGAGGCATCGTCAGGTCTATCTCCGAAGACGTGGCGATGAGTTCGGCGACCTCCCCAGCAGAGGAACCGCCCTCAGCCCCCCGAAGCAACACGAACGCGAGCACCGCGCCCAACGCCAAGAGCAGCAGACCTGCCCCAACTAGCCACCACCGAAAACGCATTGCCCTCATTGTTCCCCCACGACGCGATCTGACGTCTCGGTACCCTACTGCGGCGGCAGCAAGGCCGTGACGTGCTCAATGCCCGATAGCTGGTTCAGGACTGCGCCCGGTTGCTGTGCGCTCGACGTAAGCAGCGACTGAGGCACAGCGATCTGGACCCGGTTGTCCTGCGTACCCAGCACCTTGATGCCCATCGAGGCCAGCCGAGCCAGCGTCTCCTCTGTTACCGGTCCGTCCAACACCAGGTCGATGCGGATGTCGCCCTCTGGCGTGAGTAGGCCAGCCTGCTGGGCCACCGCAACAGCGCCCTGCTGGCCACTCTGTGCGTAAGCAGCCACCAGTTGTTTGTAGGCCTGACCCACTTCCGCGTTGTTCAACAGAGGTGCCAACTCGGGGACTTGCGTCGCCAACACCGACAGCGGCACTGCTGTGGGACGCGGTCGTGGCGTGGGTGTCAGCGTCACCGTCGCTGTCGGGCGAACCGTCGAGGTCGCCCTCGGCGTAGGCGAAGGTTCGTGCGTAGGTGTCGCCACCGGCTCATCGGTCGCCGTCGGCGCAGCGGTACTGGTAGGCATGGGCGTTGCGGTTGGGCTGGCAACTTCACCACCATTCCTGGCACACCCGCCGACCGTAACAACGGCTACCACCGCTGCACAGAGAGCCCTCTTCCACCAAATCGGCTTCTCCACTCAGTCGTCCTTCCTGCCGAGGCGGATCCACAACGTGTTGTCATCGCTCCCCACAGCCAGCACCGAAAGCCCCTGCGAACCTACCTTGTCTACGATCAGTCGCTTGATGTCGGCATTGATGCCATCGAGCGCTCCTCTGGGGACAAGGCGGTTCAGATGAAGTCGACCGAGGTTCACGTCGAGCAGCCTCACCTCAATGCTGCTCCCATCCTCGCTGGGCACAAAGCCGACGGTGCCCTCGACCACTGGCTTGAGGGGCCCAAACTCGGGGACCACGGCGAAGTCAGCTACCGCGCCCGGGCGGAGGTCCATCTTGCCCGCCGCCAATGACACCGGCCCGCCCATATCATTGGCACTCTTCACCATGATCCAGTTGATGTAGTCCTCTTCAGCGACAGCCTCAACGTCGAAGGTGGGGGGAGACGGCGCCGGGCGCAACTCCGCAGGCTTCGAATTGAGGAGGAGCAGGACCAACGCACCCAGAACCACACCGCCAAGGAGTCCCAACAGGATGCCCACTAGAGCCATAGCAAACGGGTTGCGGATGATGCGTCCCATATCATTCCCACCTTGCTGTCAGGATCACCCGAGTCTCATCGGTGCCGATCGTCAACAACTGCGCACCCTCACCGAGTTCCTCCTCCAACGTACCCTGGACCAACTGGGTGATGTCGTCACCCAGCACAAGCTCATCCTTCCCGAGGAGGTCCAACAGATCGTACCTATTCGATCCATCGCCTGTCTCGATGCTTTCCACGGCGACGCGGATGCGTCCCTGCTCGACCGACACACTCGAGTTGACCACAACCCGGAGTCTGACGATCAAGAGCTGGAAGTCGACCGTCACTACGATCTGGTTGCCTGGACGCACGTCCAGGGTGGCCTCGCCATCGATGATGTCCGGCAAGGCCTGCCCAACCATGTCACTGAGGTATGCCTCCTCGACGGAGATCGTGATGTCGGGACGATCAGGGCTTCGTGATGGGAGTGGAGGCACGGTTCGACCGAAGGCTGGAGCTGCCGCCAATCCGACGACGAGGCACGCAAAGAAGGCCCCTGATGCCAGAGCCAAGACCACCAGCAGAATCCAGGCAGGCCGGCGCGTTACGCTCGAGGTCCCTTCAACCTTTGGAGCAAAAGTCGCCGGAGGGAATCGTGATTCCGGCTGGGACGAGTATTTGTCGCCTGTGTGCAAAGGCGCAGGGGCTGACGCCTGGACTACCCGCTTCACGACTGGGGTGGGCGCGGCCGTAGATGGTTGTACTACAGTTCGGGCAGGGATGCTTGCGCCCAATTCCGCAGTTGATGGTGGCTGCGACGGTGACCTCGAGGGGAACTCGGATGACACAGGTGTACCGCATCGACCGCAGAACACTGCACCCGACGTGACCGGACTGCCGCAGTGAGGGCAGATCGTCGCTTCCGAGGTCGCCATCTCATCCGGCAGCGCCAGTGCTTCCCCACAGTGGCCACAGAAGCGGGCATCTGGTCGATTTTCAGCGTGACAACGAGGGCATTCCATAGCTCACCCTCCCCAAGTGCCTGCGCTCAATACCCAGAAGCGGCGAGATGAGAAGCGATATCGTCCAGACGCCCCTCAATCAGCGCCATACGTGCCGCATCCAGTTCCAGATACGCTTGCCACCACGCCTCGCTGTGGTCCTTGTCGGCGAACAGAGCATCGTAGGCCACCGCGACATCTTCCACACCTGCCACCAACGCATCAGCGTCCAGCATAGGATCACCAACCTCTGCCTGCAAAGCCGTGCGCCACTCGGTCTCAAGGCTCACCAGCGTCTTGTCATAGATAGACTCATATGATCCAGTCGGGTAGAGTTCGGCGAACTTGTCGGTGCCATAGGTCTCAATCAGGTATTGAACGAAACACCCGGCAGCGTAGTAGTTGGGCAGATCGCGCACGTGTCCCTCGAACAGCAGCCCCGATGAGATCCGGGGCAACGCCTCAGCAATCTGAAACGCACGACAGAATGTCTTTGCTGGCAGATGCTCTGAACCCGGGATGGCCTCAAGACCCGTGTAGACAGCAACACCCTCGCTCAACATCGCTGACACCGGGCGTCCGAAGACATTCCAAGTGAACAGATGCGTCATTTCGTGCGTCGCAATGTACTGGAGATCGGCTCGATTCCCCGTCCCGTCGTGCAGGACGAAGAACCGCCGCGCGGCAGAGAAGCTCCGTCCGCGCAAGTTCTGATCGGGAGGGGCAAACAGGGAACCTGCCACGTAGACATCGAACGAGCCCTCGATCGTCGCATCCAGGTTCGCCTCAATCGCAGCGAGTGCGCCCTTCAGGATCGCCGTCACATCCGGCAGATCCTGCTCAGGGACCGTTCCCGGTGTGTAGTGCACGACAAACCGTTCCGCGTCGTGAGACCCAGAGTAGGCCTCCTCCAGATCCCCCTCCAGAATCGCGGGGGAGCCAGCCAATAGCGAGTCCACTGTGACCGAGGGAGGAGGACTGAGCGACAGCGGAAGCCCAGGCGCCACTAACGCTTCGGCAACGACAGTCGCCGTCACCACACTTCCCCCCACCTCGATCGGTGCCACCACAGGGATGGTGAGCACAGTACCCTGTCCGATGAAGTCCGGATCCTCGATATCGTTGGCGAGAACCAGATCCTCAACTGTCACATCGTACTCCAGGGCGATTGCCCCAAGCGTCTCCCCTGCCGCGACCGTGTGCGTCACAGCCCCGGTCGCGTCCTCGGTAGGCGTAACCGGTAGCGTCGCCACTGCGGTGCCCGCCGGGGGCGTATCGGGCAGCCCCTCAGGTTCCTGCTGCGCGAGCGGTGTGTTCAGGGCTTCGATCGAGACGGGCGGCGTCGGAGGACCAACCGGGGCTTCGCCAACCGATCGGGAGAGCAGCAACGCAACGACCAATGCCGGAATCCCGATTGCCAGTCCGACCAGGACGCCGAGCGCGATCTCCTTCTTCGTAGCATTCACCGCAATACCTCCATGAGGTGCGGGGCCCGGCTCACCGGGACCACGCTGGCGCCCAATGGACGTCTCCAGAGATGACTGTACGCCGGTTCTTCCCATCGGGCGTGACCACTTCGATGCCGATGTCGGAGTTGAAGACAATGAGCGCTTCGGCAGACCAACTGGGACGCCCTGCATGGCTACCCGTTACGACCTGTACCGGGGCGCCCCCATCCAGGGGCGTCACCCATATCGCCTCGGCCGTCGTGCTCGTCGCTCCCGTCGTGGTATGGTACGCCACAGCATCGCCGCCCGGAGACCACGCGGGCCAGCGGCAGTTCACACTGCAGTTGGACACATTCCGGGTCTGGCGGATCTCAAGGTTAGCTACGTAGATGTCCCAATTACCGCCACGCTCCGACATGAACACAAGGTGGTCTCCATCAGGCGACCAGGCCGGGGATCGCCCCGAGAACCCGAGAAGTGTCGCATCGGAGCCGTCGCGTCCGATGGTTTCAAGCTCGCCATCCTCATTGCGTCCTACGTCCTTCGGGGTCACCCGAAGGACCAACCGCGAGCCGTCAGGCGACCAGTCAGGCTCGCGCTCATCAAGATCCGCAGTTCGGGTCAGCTGAGAGGTGTTCCCCGTCGCCAGGTCAACAACCCAGATGTCGTAGCTCCCCTCGCAGTTCGCCTGGTAGGCGATCGAGAGGCCGTCGGGCGACCAGGCCGGTTCAGCTTCGTCACACGCGGCACACGCCACACAACGCTGTGCCCCTCCGTCGGCGCCGGCAATGACAATGTCGCTAGCGCCCACATCCCCTTTGACGAGGGCAAGCTGGAGCGGTGCCAGAGTCGGTGACGGTGGAGCGGCAGTCATCGTCGCTTCATCGCCGACCAACGCTTCGGGGAATGACTCGGCCGTTACCTCTTCAGTCGCTGTCGACTCTACGCCTGGAGTGGGCTCTGCGGAAGGCGTTGTGGTCGGCAGTCCTGCGAGAGCCTCACTCCCGGCGGGGGTAACCGTAGCAGTCCGCAGGCGTGGAAGCGACACCCAGCCCTGTGATAGGGCGAGGAGGCCCCCTCCTCCGCACACAGACAGCAGTGCGAGTGCTGCCCCTGCGCCGATCCAGAGGCCCGCCTTGCGACGCTTCACGGTAGGGAGCGGTGCAGAGGACTGCGGCATCACAAGTGTAGCATCGTGTCTCCGGGCGGGAACTGTCATGCCGGCATTCGCAGGCCGCGTGGTCTCAGCCAGAGCCTGATGCATTTCCGCGGCGCTCGCGAAGCGCAGTTCGGGCCGCATCTGCGTCGCACGCACAATGACTCCGGCAACGACCGGGGGGATCTCAGGCATCGTGGTACGTGGGTTGGGCAAGGGAAACGGGCTCACCGCAGTCGCCGGGTCAAACCCCGTGACCATCTGGTTGAGGAGCACGCCCATACTATAGATATCGGTCCGCGCATCGCTCTGGCCCAGGCCGCCATACTGCTCGGGAGCAGCATACCCCGGCGTTCCCAGGAGAGCCGTGTCCTGAGCCTGACCCGGCTTGAAGAACCGGGCGATGCCGAAATCAATCAGCTTGACCCGCCCCTCAGACGTGAGCATCACGTTGCTTGGTTTGAGATCCCGGAAGACGACTGGCGTAGGTTGGCCGTGCAGGAACGCCAGAACATCCAGAATCTCCTGAGTGATTCGGAGGGCCTCCGGCAGAGCAAACCGGCCGCCCGGCGTGGCAGCAAGGCGTTGCTGAAGGGTGTCGCCCTCGACGTAATCCATGACGAGGTACCAGTTCCCAACCTCATCAAAGAAGTCGGTCACCGGCGTCAGCCCGGGATGGTGAAGTTGGGCGAGGAGCTGGGCTTCCTGTCTGAAGGCCTCAACGGACCAATCGCGGTCCTGTGGTGCCAACGCCTCGAGGGACATCTCTTTGACGGCGCAACGGCGTGCCTGCAGCCGGGAGTCTTCGGCGAGGTAGACTGTACCCATTCCACCCCCGCCGATCCGCTTCAGAATGCGATACCGGTTCTGCAAGACGGTATCTGGGGCTAACACGGTTGCCTCCTGCGCTCCGAACCGATGCTCACGCTGGTCTACCCTGACCGATGAAGGGCCTTCTGGTCGTGCAACCCGCGGAATGACTGGCCGCGAGCGCTTAGATGCGCTAACCCGTGAACGTTCCCGGTCTATGAACGTAGATCGGCTGCAGACAACCTGGCGCTCATCTCCATTCTACTGAGGTTCCGCCACGTGGGAAACGCGAGACGCCGTGCGGGTGACTATGGCGCCACACAGACTCTGGTACGGGCTGCGGGTACGAGCGGGCAGGAGACTCCGCGCCTGTTCAGAACCCCCGCAACGCCGTGCTAGAGCGGCGTTGTAGCCCCTCTTTGGGTTCACGCTTGAGGACGACATACTCAAGCCCGTGCTCAGCGCAGAAGGCGGCCTTCTCAGGCACGTCGCCATCCTCGTTCACTGCGTAGATGTCGGGCCTGATTTCATTGATGTTCGGAGCAGCATCCATCCAGCCCATTCCCTTGGTGATCACGGCCTGGGTCACATAGCGGATCGACTGGACCATATATCGCCGTTCGTCCTGAGTCTGCATGGGGTGGCCCTCACCCTTGAGAGCTCGCACATTGACGTCGTTGCCCACCGCTACGTACAGGTCACCCAGCGCCGAGACCTCCTCGAAGAAACGAACGTGTCCCGAATGAAGCCAGTCATAGCATCCGGTGACAATCACCTTCGGCCGCGAGCTGGGCGCAAGCCACTGATCAGTCTCAAGCTCCGGGAACCCTTCGAGTGCCGGGTCCGCGATCACGTGGCAATCCAGCTCAGCTCGGCGGCAATAGGCCCGCCGAGCAGCACTGTCTTCGCCCTCGAGCATCACCCAGATACCCTTCGCAGCCAGGTTCCCAACCCCAGGAAGCTGGTCGGGCGAGGCCAGATCGGTGACGAGCGTCAAGACAGACACATAGCGCAAGGCTTGCAGCAGGTAGATGCGTTCGTCCTGACCAAAACGTGGGGGCGCACCAGCCAGGTTGCGTACAACATCGTCAGACCAGAGCAGTACGTGGACCGGCCCAAGGCGCGCGGCCTCCTGCAATAGGCGCACGTGGCGTGACCGCAGGTCGTCGAAGCTGCCCGATAGAAACACTCTGGCTTCGGCAGTGTGTGTTGGCATCGGCTTGTCCTCACTTCGCAGGATGGTCTTCGCGCGCTGCACCGAATACTCAACACCCAAGACGGCGGGTCAGCGCACACTCTTTGATACCCCGGTTGTGACCTCATGTCAACCCTCCTTCAGGCACCGCCCTGTTGACACGCACAGTCCGGACCGTATCATCGGTTCGGTGGGCCGCTTTTGTGATGATTCGGGGAGGAGCTGGACGTATGCAGACAGACGATTGGCGAAACATCAGGCTTGGACACACGATTCCCACTGAGACCTACAGCGACCAGCCCTACATCGTCACAACCGACGATGGGGCGTGGCTGTGCGTCGTGACGACCGGTACCGGCCACGAAGGTCAGGGAGGGCAGCACGTCATCACGATGCGCAGCACCGATAGGGGGCTGACGTGGTCAGCTCCCGTTGACGTCGAACCTGCTTCAGGGCCTGAAGCATCCTACGCTGTGTTGCTTAAGGTACCAGAGCCGAACCGCGCCGCAGGGCGGATCTTCGTCTTCTACAACCACAACACCGACAACGTTCGCAAGGTCCTCGCAGATCGCTCTGCCTATCCCGATGGGTTCTGCCGACGCGTCGACTCGCTCGGCCACTTCGTGCTCAAGATTTCCGACGATGGGGGACGTTCCTGGTCCGCCGATCGCTACGAGGTCCCAATGCGCGCAACAGAAATCGACCGTCAGAACCCATACGAAGGTGAGCTCAAGTTCTTCTGGAACGTGGGCAAGCCATTTGTACACGCGGGCAGTGCCTACGTGCCCCTGCACAAAGTAGGCGGCTTTGGCGAGGGATTCTTCACGCGCTCTGAGGGCGTCCTCCTCCACAGCCCAAACCTCCTCAACGCAGATGACCCCCGCGCGATCGTCTGGGAGACGCTACCGGAAGGTGATGTGGGCCTGAGGACGCCGCCTGGCGGCGGCCCGATTGCTGAGGAACAGAGCTACGTAGTGCTCAGTGACGGGAGCTTCTACGTCGTCTATCGGACCATCGACGGCCATCCGGTGGAGGCGTACAGTCGCGATGCCGGGCGCACTTGGACCGAGCCACATTATATGACCTATGCCGATGGTCGCTTGGTCAAGCACCCCAGGGCCGCCAACTTCGCCTGGCGTTGCGCCAACGGTCACTACCTCTATTGGTTCCACAACCACGGAGGCCGCTTCATCCGTGAACATCCCCGGCGCCGTTCCATAGCCTACGAGGATCGCAATCCCGTCTGGCTCTGTGGCGGCATCGAAGCAGACGCTCCCGAGGGAAAGGTTATCCGCTGGTCGCAGCCCGACATCGTGCTCTACGACGACGATCCCTATGTTCGAATGAGTTACCCTGACCTGGTCGAGGATGAGGGGCGCGTCTTCCTCACCGAGACGCAGAAAAACGTGGCCCGTGTCCACGAGATACCCACCGCCTTCCTGGATGCTCTCTGGAACCAGGATAGGGCACACGGGCCCGAAACCGATGGCCTGATCCTCACGTATCAGCCGCTGCCGTCGCTTGAGGTTGGAGCCTCCCAGCCATGCGCTCTGGCGAGGACGAGCGTACCAATGCCGGCGCTTCCTCCGTTTCTGGAGCGCAATGTGGACAGCGCCGACTATGGCACACGCGATCTGCGGAGCGGGTTCAGTATCGACCTCCTGCTACATCTACAGCAGCTTGTGCCAGGCGATACGATCCTGGACAATCGCACGCCGACCGGTCAGGGCTTCTGCCTTCAGATGGCATCCCAGAAAGCCGTGGAGATCCTGCTGAACGATGGCCGCACCGAGAACCGATGGGCGTGCGATCCAGGGCTACTCGAAGCGGGGCGACTGCACCGAATCGTCGTTATCGTCGACGGTGGTCCCAAGATCATCACCTTCGTCATCGACGGCGTTCTGAACGATGGCGGTGACGCGCGGCAGTTCGGCTGGGGGCGTTTCAGCCCCCACCTCCGCAGCGTGAATGGCGCTGAGATGCTGCGCATCGGTCCATCCTTACATGGCGAGGTCGTGGCTGTCCGTCTCTACGCTCGGCCGCTGCTCACGTCCGAGGCTCTGGGGATGGTCGGACCAGGCACCGCTGGGTATAATGAGGCCGACATCACAGAGGATGGAGGCTAGCGCGTGCGTTTGCTTCGGACGCTCACGTGGGTTCTGGTAGTGCTGGTGGGGATCACACTGATCGTCGGTGCGCTTGCGCTGAGCGACCAGTACCGCGATCGCATCTACCCTGGCGTGACCATCGATGATCTCACGGGCGTCGGTCTCATCACAGGACCTCTGGACGTCGGTGGGCTTCCGTGGCGCGCGGCGAGGGACCGCCTGGCTTCCCGCCTGGCCTCTCCTGATTCGCTGGGCGTGACCCTGCAGGTCGGCGAGGAATCGTGGAAGATCACGTGGGCCATGGTTGGCCAGTCCTATGACGTCGAGGATGCTGTTGCCCGAGCGTTCACCGCGGGTCGAGAGCGTTTGCGCGACCGAGAACAGCCGTGGTGGCTCGGTTTCACCAAAGTCCTCATACCACGGTCGATGACGATCTCCATATCGACGATCCCTGCCGACCCGGCGCTGGTGCGTGAACACGTTGAGGAGATAGCCGAGATCGTCAAGACGGAACCGAGTGATGCTGATCTGGTCGTCTCGGACGGGCAAGTGAGCGTCGTTCCCGCACAGAACGGGCAGTGGATCGATGTCGACGTCGCCACATCACAGGTGCTGGAGGCTCTGGCTCAGGGAACCGAGGAGGTTACCTTGGTACCAGATACAATCGCTGCTGACATTCCTGCGGCAGAGCCAGCGCACAGCCAGGCTCAGGCACTGTTGCGCCAGCCTTTCATCGTCGAAGTGAGCGACCCCCTCACCGGCGATCCTGCGCTAGGCGGATTCCATGCCGAGTTCGCAGCGAGCCCGCAAGTGGTGGGGAGCTGGCTCCGCCCGCTCCGGCACCGCGGTCGGATTACGCTGAACTTCGATACTCGTGCTGTACTCACATGGGCCCAGGGAATCGCGCCTCAGGTTGGAGAGGAGCGCACGCTCAACAGCGACTTGACCGCGGTGCGCGTCCTCGAAGCGCTGCGGTCAGGGGACACGAACCGGGCAGAGGCGGTCGTGACTCACCCACCCTTCAGCTACACCGTGCAGTTCGGCGACACGTTCTTCGACATCGCCTATGCTCACGGATTCCCACAGTGGCGCTTACAAGAGGCCAACCCCGATGTCGACCCTGGACTCATCGATGTCGGGCAGGTTCTCACGATCCCATCGATCGACGTCCTGTTCCCCCTTCCCCTGGTCAAGGACAAGCGTATCGAGATCGATCTGCCCACGCAGACGCTGCGTGCCTATGATGGCGACGTGCAGCACTTCGAGTTCAAGGTCTCCAGTGGAATTTCGACGACGCCCACGCTGGCCGGGCAGTTCCAGATCCTCTTCAAAGAGGAGATGGCGTTTGCCCAGAGATGGCATCTGGACATGCCCTATTTCATGGGGTTCTACGCGGAAGGTGAGGATTTCTACAACGGCATTCACGAGCTGCCAATCACGTCATACGGCACCCGCCTGTCTCCCTACGTGCTCGGATGGCCAGCTTCCTACGGGTGCATCATCCTCAACGTGGGCGATGCCGAGGCCCTGTACAACTGGGCCGATCTTGGAACCCTCGTCCGCGTCAACGGCGTTGCGCCCGGCACGCCATTTGGGCAACAGACGTTGGAAGACATCGCCCCCCTCATCGAAACGCCAGCCCCCTGACCCAGATGGCACCGGCAGGCTAGCAGCTCAACAGCCTTCATAGACAGTGTGGGCCGAGTCGTCTGACCCGGCCCACGATATTGCAGGGCTGCTACAGCTACTCAGCCAGCGGGCCCACAGCCTATGATCAGCAAGCGTCACCCCACGGAATAGACGACGGCACCGTCATAGGGGATGATGAGAGCTTCAGGCCCGCCCTCGGGAAGTAAGGCGGCAAACTGATAGGGGTCGTACGTGCGCTTCACAAAGCATGCATAGTGGGCGGGCACAACAGCTTTCAGGTTGAGCCGTTTGGCTAACTTCACGGCGCCCTCAAAATACGGGAATTCGCCCTCAGTGGGGTGCATTGTCACAAGACCGATGTCGGGCTTCAGTTCAGCCACGGGCTGCAGCAAGGCTTCGTGGTCGGCAAACGTGTTGATCAAGTCACCCGTCACATAGACTCGCAGGCCACTCGCCTCGATCACATAGCCCAGATGCTGTACATCAGGAGGCTGTATCCCATCCTCAGGGACACCCTCGACAGGCTTGGACCAGATCGCGTGAACGTGCATCGTCCCCAGATCCAGCGAATCGCCTGCAGCGACCACGGTCACGGATGTCTCCGAGATGCCGCTAGCCACTATCCGGTTGACACTCTCGACGGGTCCCACAAATCGGGTATTGGGATGGGCAGCATGGATCCGCTGTAGAGACTCGACACAGGTGTGGTCGCTGTGATCGTGCGTCAACAGCACAAAGTCGGTCCGCAGGTCCGCCTCAATCAGAGGTGGCTGGGACCAGATGAACTTATCAGCGGGCCGCAGATGCGGAAAGTATGGGTCGACCAACACGATCGTCCCAGCCGCATCCTTCAGCGCATAGGAGTTCTGCCCGAACCAGTGAATCCCGATGTGTCCCACAGGAACCGCCATTGTCTCGAATGCGTGCATCGTTCCTCCCAAAGATCGATCCTGAGCCAGTGAGGGTCTCTGAGTAGCCTGCCCGGCTCGCACTAGGCCAAAGCCACCTCGAGGGCGACGACCGAGGCTGCCGGCAGTCCTACGGTGAAACGACTGCCCCTCGCCTCGACTTTCGTCGCCACGGGCACCAGTGAAGCCGGTGACTCAAAGGTGTTATGCGCGTGGATATCACCGGTAAGGACTCGTGCCTTCGCGCCGTCGGCTTTGACACCAGCCAGCAACTCCACGTCGAGCTCAACAGCCTGAGCAGCGTGGCTGTTCGTCAACGTTACGAACAGCGTCTTGCCCTTCACTGAGGCGCTCCCCGCCACCAACGGGAGGTCGCCGCCACCTGCAGGAGCTGTCACGGGCATCGTATCAGACTCGATCGTCGTGCGGACGGCTGTCGCACCTTGGTGAAGTGCATACATCTCATAGACGTAGCCCGTCGGGGTTGTCACGATCTTCGGTCCATCGGTAAGCACCATCGCCTGGAGCACGTTGATCGTCTGCGCGATATTGGCCATCACCACCTTGTCTGCGTGGCGATTGAAGATGTCGAGCGTCGTCGCGGCGACCAGGGCATCGCGAAGCGTGTTCTGCTGGTAAAGGAAGCGTGGGTTGTGCCCGGGCTCAGCCGGATGCCAAGTGCCCCATTCGTCAACGATCAGGCCGATCTTGCGCTGCGGGTCGTAGGCGTCCATCGCCGCACGCTGCTGGACGACCAGATCCTCCATACGCAGCCCTTTCCAGATCAGTTCGTACCACTGCGCCTCTGAATAGGCAGTTGACGTACCCGCGGTACCGCAGTAATAGTGCGCAGCGAATCCATGGATGTTGCGAAAATCCCAGTAGTCTTTCTTGAGCTTGCGGAAAAAGCGGACGGTCCACTCGACGTCGTTGCCCGAGGGGCCACAGGCGATGACATAGAGCTGCTTGCCAAAGCCACGGACGAACGTCGCGTACCGTCGGAACTCGGTTCCGTAATCCTCCGGTGAGAAGCTGCCGCCGCATCCCCAGTTCTCATTGCCGACGCCCCAGTATGTCACATCCAGTGGTTCGGGACTACCATCAGCCGCGCGGCGACGGGCCAGCGTGCTGTCTCCACCATAGTTGCAATACTCCACCCACTCGCGCAGTTCACGCACGCTGCCAGAGCCCACATTGCCAACGATGTACGGTTCGGCACCCACCATCCGGCAGAACCTCACGAACTCCTGAGTGCCGAAGGCGTTGGGCTCGGGGACCTCGCCCCAGTGGATGTTCACTCCCTGCGGACGCTGCTCGCGCGGTCCCACGCCATCCTGCCAGTGATAATCGTCAGCAAAACAGCCGCCGGGCCAGCGGATCACCGATGGTCTGAGCCTCTTGAGGGCGGCGACGACGTCGTTGCGGATGCCACCCGTATTCGGGATATCGGAATCCTCGCCAACCCAGATTCCTTCGTAGATACAACGCCCCAGGTGCTCAGCGAAGTGTCCATAGATGTTGGGGTTGATCACACCGACCGGATCGTTTACATTGATGCTTAGCTTGGCCATCGCACTCCTATCATGTCTCTGCGCTCACTGACAACCAACCGATTGACTACCGACTGGGGATACGCTGCCCTCGCCGAGCGTGCCGGTGCGTACGGGATCACTCACCCCAAAAGAGTGTGTTTCGCTCCTGACCCACAGTCATTGGCAGGGCCACAGGCAGATACGTTTCGCCTGACCGGTAGGCTGCCAGGAAGACCTCAAGGTCCTTACGACCCTCTTCGCATGGAATGTCTACCGGCGCGCCCTCCGCAATGGCCTCGGAAAAGCGGTCGAAGTATGTAACGTAAGACTGGTCGGCAAACGACTCGCTGAACGGTAGCTCTGTCCAGTCACCCTTGGTCAGACCCGCGACGTCGTTGTCAGTATAGACGAGCAGCCCGCCATCTTCGAAAACGATCTGACCTGCTGTGCCGAAGATACGGTTGCCTACCGCCCGCGTCCCGCGCACGCCGCTCTTCGACGCGCCGGGTGCACACGATCCAGCCATGAACGTACCCAGAGCGCCATTGGTGTAGCGTAGCGTCACCGCGATGAAATCCTCTACCTCGACCTGTGTACGGTAGGTGTCGAACTCGGCATAGACCCGCGTCACCTCAAGACCGGTAAGGTAGCGCAGGCGGTAGATATCGTAGATGTAGTTCATCAGCAGGATACCGCCGCCCGACTCCATCTTCGACTTGCGCCAGGTCGTCTGCACCCGCCCGCTGTAGCCCCCGGTCCAGTAGCTGTCGGGCTTGTTGGCCGCGCCGAAGACCTGCGTGGCCATAACCTCGCCAATCGCGCCAGCGTCGATCAACTCCTTCGCCCGAGCCGTAGCCGGTTGGTAGCGAACGCTGCCCTCTTTCGACGAACAGATCACCCCGGCCTTGCGGCAAGCCGAGATCAGGGCGTCCGCGTCCTCCAGCGTCGTTGCCATCGGCTTCTCGACGATGACGTGCTTCCCGGCTTCGGCTGCCCGGATCCCCAATGGAACGTGAGTGTTGTGCGGCGTAGAAATGATCACTGCGTCCACATCCGGATTTCCAAGGACGTCATCGAGCGACGTCGAGCACGGGATGTGGAATGCCGCCTCGTAGGACGCAGCAACGTACTCAACAGGATCTACACCCGCGATCGCCTCAGCACGTGCACAACGCTCTAGCACGCGTCCCGTCGACTTGTACGCAATCTCGCCCAGCCCGATCAAGCCAAATCTCAGTTTGTTTGACACACAATCTCCTCAGTGTTCAGAGAGTCAGCGACACTATCGTGCCCCACATACCTGAAGGCAAGCCTGCATGTGCCCACGGGACTCCGCCGCAATGACACAGCATTGCTCCAAGGTGTAACCCTGTCCCTTGCTACCGATGATCTCAAGATCCAACGGGCCAGCATAGCCGTGCTCGTGAAGAACACGCACGTAGCCGACCAGATCAATGTCCCCTCGGCCGTTGGCCTGCATATCCGGCGTGCCCGGGCTGGGGCCGCGGCCCTTACAGTCACGGATATGCACGTGTTTCACGCGCGAGATCACAGCGGCAATCGCCTCAACTGGATCGTCACCAGAACGGTAGATATGCGAAGGATCCATATCGATTCCGAAAGCCGGCGACGAGATCATCTCCATCGCGCGCAGCGTCGTAGGTGTGTTGTAGATCGAAGCACCCACATGCGCCTTGACACATAGTGTCACACCGTACCGTTCAGCCATCAGCGACAGAGCACCCAGCGAATTCACCACCTGCTCGAACGACGCCTCATCGCCGGCCTTGCCCCCGGGACCGCAATTGATGATCGGTATCCCGATCTCGACTGCCGCCTGGAACGCCGTCTCCATCACAGCTGCGTCCTGCGACGGCTGCTCCATGGCCAATAGCTCAAGCCCGTAGGTCCGTGACAGGTCCTTGATCTGGGAGACCAGTGACTGCCAGCGATCGAGAACAAGATGCTCGCTCATTCCGCCGATCGCCGACAGCTCGATTCCATCGTACCCAGCCATCGCCGTGTACCTGAACGCAGTCTCCATGTCGAACGCGCCAAACAGCACCGAGTTGGCTCCAAGTTTCATCCCCTTCTCCTATCCAAGTGGAAAGCTCACGCGCCGCCCTGTCCGTGCTGACTCATAGGCCCCAAGCACCATCTCCACAGAGACGCGGCCATCTTCAGCCGTCACCGGTGGCTCAAGATCATCCTTGAGGCAGTCGATGAACGAGCGCGGGACCGCGGCGATCCTCTCCCCGTGCTGCGGCGGGATCGCGATGCCGAGGTCTTGCCACTCGGGCTTTTCCCGCGTGTATAGCTTCAGTGCAACAGCACCCGGAGGCGCCAGATGCGTCGATACCAGATCGTCGTAGTTCTGGAGAAGCACCCCCTGGTCCCCATAGACCTCGGTCGTGTTCTCACCAGCAAGCGTCACCGACGAGTTGACCAACACGGCCATCGCCCGGTTCGCGAAACGGTAGATGGCAACGCCGGTATCATCGGGAGCCACATCGGTCACCGTGTTGTCGATCTCAGCCATCACGCTCGTGGGACGTCCCATAATCCAGTGAATGAAGTCCGTAGCATGGGAAGCGTCATCCATAAACATGCCCATGTTCTTCTCGGGCTCGATGTGCCAATGGGTCGGCCCGTTGACGAAATCGCTGTTGAAGAGCATGGGGATGCAGTGACGGCGACGCAGGAGGCTGATGCGGCCCAGCGCGCCGGCTGCAACAAGCTCCTTGATGCGAATGTTCGATGGGTCATGGCGCATCTGATGGGCCATCATAAACTTGACCCCGGCGGCCGAGGCAGCAGCCGCCATGCGATCACAGTCCTCCAGCGTAAGCGCCATCGGCTTCTGGCACAAGATATGCTTTCCAGCGGCTGCCGCTGCGACTGCATACTCGGCATGCCGGTTGGTCTCCGTGGTGATGATGACGCCTTGAATATCAGGATCCGACAGCACGTCCTCAACATGAGGCGAGAAATGCATCCCGTAGGCCTCGGCTGCTTTCTGGCCTCGGGAGACATCGTCGTCCCAGCACGACACCAGCCGAACATCATCGTAACTCAGCATGCGCCGGCAATATGCCTGAGAATGCCCGTGCGCGAAGCTGATGACGCCAATGCCGATCCTCGCAGTCATCTACAGCCTCACAATCGTACCGGTATCAAGCGAATCTATCGCCGCCTGTAGCACCTTCTGCGCGGCGAGACCATCGGCTCCGGAGGCATCGATCTCCTCGGGCAGCGCACCCTCCGTTACCTGCTCCAGGAACCGGTGAATGCGGTTGCGGAACGTATCATCGAAGTCACGATGGCCACCGAAGACAGGATTCGTGAACTGGCGTTTCTCAAAGTCGCCAGCCGGATAGAGCGTGGCCTGACGCCACATGTCCTCAAGGACGAGCCGACCTCGAGTGCCGGCGACCTCGCAGCGCTCCATCGGGTGACCCCGTTCGATGTCGTAGGAACCGCTCAGTGTGCCCACACAACCGTTCTTGAACTTCATGTTGAATGACGCCGTCGACCATATCTTGCGCCCGGGCGCGCGGGTTGCGAAGCACTGCACCGCCTCGACATCGCCGCAGAAATGCCGCATCACATCCACCGTATGGGGGTGGAGCGACTTGATCATATAGTTGGGGGAGCTCTCGTTGCGATTCATGATCCACATCGCCATGTTGATAAAGAGCAGGTCGCCCAACCGGCCCTCATTCTGCCACCGCTTCGCAATCAGAGCTGCCTGAGTGAACCGGTGGTTAAGATCAATGCCGTAACAGAGTCTCTTTTCACGCCCCTTGGCGACCATCTCCTCAGCCTTCGGGATCTCGTTGCAGATCGGCTTCTCCCCCAGAACATGACAGCCGGCCTCGAACGCCTGAAGCGTCACTTCGTAATGGTCGCTACCGTTCTCGAAGCCAGCTGTAGCGATGCTGCACACGTCTGGCTTCAGCGCATCCAGCATCGTCTGCGCGTCGTAGAACGCAGGAACACCGAGACGCGCAGACGCTGCATCAGCGCGCTCCTTGATGATGTCGCAAACACCCACCAATTCTGCTAACGGATCTGCTTTGTGCAAGCTGGCATGCAGATTCCCGATCGGGCCCAGTCCGATGACACATGTCCTCAACATTGCTACCTCCAGATCATGGTTGTGGCGATAGAGTAGTGGCCCTACCGCTTATTGTGGCTCGCCGACTCCTGTTCCGTTATACCCATACTGCACCATTGCAGGCTCGAGGAAGTCGTAATAGCTCACTTCGGCGTCGCGACGCCAGCGACCGACAGCCTCCGGGTTGACCGGAATCCTGGCCAATGGCACTCCCAGGAAGTCCTCCAGCCGGTCGAGTGTCTCGTCCTGGTGCAGTACGAAATCCTCAAAGCGAACTTCGATCCAGTGCTTGGGCTTCGGTGTCGCACGCACGAGGTCGTATTGGTACTTCCAGGAAATAGCGCGGCGGCGCCGCAAATCCTCAGTTGGCGGATAGCCGACGCCCCACTCCGTCAAGTCATCGGTCAGATGGCTTCCCAGGATGCAATCACGGGGATCGCGGACCCATAGGATATACTTGGCGTCCGGGAACATGCGCACGATCCAGGGAAAAACGAGCGTTGTCTCCGGGATCTTCCAGCCTTTGTGCTCGGCCTCGCTCGCGAGGACCGTCTTCAGATAGCTCATGATGAGGTCACTGAAAGCGGCGGGAACCTCAACACCGGCGGCATCCTCCCAACTCCAGGACAGATCGCCGTGCCAGGTGACGTGACGACCGAAAAAGCGCGCAGCCTCGTACATCGCCTGAGGGGGAAGCAGGTCACCGGAGCCGTTCAGTGGTTCCCCCATGTATACGCCACTGGCGGATAACGTATGTGACATGGCGCGGGTACCGGAGTGCCCGCGCCCGATGATTGTGATCAGTGACACAGCATCAATCCTGTCAGAAGGGCAAGGCGTTGCATACCACGTCAGGCCAACAGGCGCGGATCGCCGTGCACTGTGGGCAGCGGGTGCGGCTGCACCAATTCGCCGCCTGACTCGTAGGACTGCATTGCAGCCCAGGTATACTCCAGCGCAGCCAGCGCGTCCCGTCCTGATGCGCGCAGCTTATCCTTCGCCACCCCATTGGTGACGTCCTCCAGGAACGCGTGGATGCGGCGCGGGAAAGTCTGGTTGAAGTCCGTGATGCCTGACTCGGTGACGATGGGCTTGGGCGCCGAACCTAACACGATCTTGTCAGGCTGCGCTGCTCCCTCGGTGCCTGGCGTAGGATAGAACGTAACCTTCTCAATGCAGTTCTCGATGCAGAACGTGCCACGCGTCCCGCCCACCTCAACGCTCCACCAGCCACCCAGGCCAAAGGTAGCATCGCCACGTTGACTCAGGAGGTAGCCCACAGCACCATTCTGGAACCGCATATGGATGCTATTCAGTGACAGCATTAGATCCCCAGCCGCTTTCCGGTAGCTGGGGCGATCGAAGAACGCCTGAATGTGGGTAGCATCGCCGCAGAAGTAACGCATCACGCTGAAGGGGTGGTGCAGAAACGCCTTGACGTGGAAGTAGGGGAACCCTTCGGCGCGCGGCGAGCGATCGTAGTTGTAGGTATGTTCGCCCCCGGCAAAGCCCATCTTGTGCAGGCAGTACAGGAGCTCACCGACTTGCCCCTTGTCCATGTACTCCCGCGCCTTCTCCGCTGGTGGCGTGAAGTAGTGGTTCAGGTTGCAGCCCAGGTACAGGTCTTTTTCGACCGCCTTAGCTACCATCTGCCGTGCCTCGCCGATTTCGTTGGAGATCGGCTTCTCCACCAGCACATGCTTCCCCGCCTCGAGCGCCTCCATCGCCGGCTCGAAGTGCCAGCTCCCGTTCTCATATCCCCCGGTCGTGACGTCGACGACATCCAGGTCTTCGTTCCGAAGCATATCACGCAGGCTATAGTAGGCCGGAACGCCGTAGCGCTTCGCGGCATCGTCCGCACGCTCCTCCACCACATCGCAAACAGCTACCAGCTTCGACAACGGGTCCTTCGCGTGCGCCTGAGCATGCGTGTTGCCAATCCCGCGCATCCCAACCACTCCAACTCTTAGGGCCATTTGTGTCACTCCTCGTCTATGTTCTGTATCTACCAGCGAGTAACCTGAACTCTGCAATCAGCTCCTCTTCGAAAAGCCCGGGGCTCATCGTCGATCTGGCTGACCAAGGCACAGAGCCCAAGTCTCCGATCACTCTGCCGCTTCGTCCTCGTCCTTGTTGCCCGCCTGCAGCTTGGCAGCTTGTTGCGGGTTGCCGATGTGCAATGTGTCATAGGCCTGTTGTGAAGTCTTGAACGCACCAACACCCTCGTGACCGTGCCAGTCGCCCTGATGATGGATGGGGTCGGGCAAGCCAGTCTCGGCTTCACGTCGAGCGATCCAACGTTCCATCCTACCCCGCAGAAGGTCGACGACGCCGGGCTCAGCCTCAGCCAGGTTGTTGAGTTCGCCAGGATCCTCGACCAGGTTGTACAGCTCGACCGCCGGTTTGAAGTGGAAGTCTGGCTCCAGCGCTACGATCAGTTTCCATTCCGGCGTGCGCCATCCGTGCTTACGCATCCACGTGCACTCCGTGATGTAGAACTCGCTGCGGTGCGACACGACTTCGTCCCGCATCATCGGCACAAGGCTCGCGCCATCAAACGCAATGTCAGTATCAATACCCGCCAGCTCCAACAGCGTGGGAACGAGGTCGTAGTGCTGTGCATAGCCCGAGACGTGTTTCCCGGCAGGGACTCGCCCAGGATAGCGCAGGATCAGGGGAACGTGCAGCGTCACATCATAGATCCCGTGATGATCGAAGTAGCAGTCATGGTCATACAGCGTCTCGCCGTGGTCCGAGGTGACGACGACCAACGTCTCGTCCATGATACCGTGTGTCTCGAGCGCAGTGAAGATCGACTGGATGGCCGCATCCATGTAGGCCACGGCACCGTCGTATTGTGCGATCACGTACTCCTTATCCGTGATGCCTGCCGGCATCCACTCGGCAAAGTAATCACGGAAGGGTTTGAAGGCCATCACGGGCTCCATCGACTTGTTCTTTGGGTCACACTCATTGCCGTGATAGAAGATGCGCTCGAACGGACCGGGCGGGAGGTATGGACTGTGTGGGTCCATATGGCGCAGGAACAGGAGGAACGGCTCCTTCTGCTTCACCAGACGATCCAGTTCAGGAAGGGTGACCGCGTTCAGGTTCTCGGCCTTGTGTGAGCGACCATCCTCGCCGGGGCCCCAGCCGCTGAAGTTCAGGTAGGTGTCAAATCCACGCGAGGCAGGATTGCCTTCAAAGCCCACGCAGGTGCTCGCATACCCTGCATTGCGCAGTATCTCGGGAAGCGTCGCGACCTCGGGCCGCATAGGGCCCTTGTGACGGAGGGCCACGACCTGGGTACTGAAAACGTCCATTCCGGTGAGCATATTGGCGTACCCACTGGTCGTCGGTATGTGCGGGCTGTAGTAGCGTTCGAAGAGCGTACCACTCTTGGCGAACCGATCGATATGCGGCGTCGTCAGGCGCTTGTGGCCATAGCAGCTCATCCGATCAGCAAGCAACGAATCAATTGCGATCAGCACGATATTCGGCAGTTTACGTCTTCCGGTTGGCATAGGGTCTCTCCTGACGTGTCAGATATCAACACACGATACAACCATACGCAGGTATACCTCGGAGCGCAAGTCGTAGGACAATCCCTCCACAGCAATGTCCGGACAAGGAGATCCGTAACCCACATGCGCCCAAGACCACCTACAGCACGTACGTCCGCCCAGAGCGCGGACGTGCTGACAGATCCTCTGGCACCCGCTTTCAGGCCTCCCGAGCAGTCTCCGCCATCGCCAGAAGATTAGCGACGGAGACGTTGGGCAGCAACGCCTCGTGGCTGGGCGAGACGACGAACCGCGGACCAAAGAGCTTCCTCAGCCGACGCACCTCGGCACGGACTTCGTCAGGCGTGCCAAAGGGCAAGAGACGTTGCGTGTCCACCCCGCCGATCCAGACCAGCGCATCACCGTATTTGCGCGACAGGGTATCAGCATCCATACCCTTGGCCAGCGCCTGAAGAGGGTGCAGACCGTCGACACCGGCATCGATCAGCGCCGGGATCGTCCGCTCGATCGCGCCACACGAGTGCAGCACCACCTTGTAGCCATAGGACTTGGCCTGCTCGGTGAACTTCACGAACGATGGTAGGACGAATCTGCGAAACAGCCTGGGACTGATCAGCGTGTCGAGTTGGGTGCCGAAATCGTTGCCAAAGAAGTAGGCATCCATCTCTTGGCCTACCGTGGCAAAATAGCGCGCGTTCGCCTCAAGGTAGAAGCCTACTACGTGCTCAGTGACAGCGTCCACAACGACAGGGTCGGTGTACATCTTGACGAAGTAGTTCTCCATACCGAAGAAGTCCGCGACGACGTGGAAGAACGGGGCCCACATCCCGGACAAGACATAGAACCCACAGTCACGGGCACGCCTCACCTGGGCTAGGACCTTCGAGAAGTCCAGGTAGTGTACGTCGGGCCAGTCGAACGCCTCAACGTCTGACACACTGGTGGTCTCGGCGAACACGCCCCCCTGGTTCAGGCTGGTGCGGGTATGACCACCCAGGACATCGAACATCGGGCGCCCGTCGGGATGATGCCACGCCGAGTCGGCGTTGATCCAGGCAAAGTCGTCACCCAAGACCTTCGACAGCCCCATATCGTCGTCAACGCCGAAGTGAGGATAGTAGATCTTGATCGTGTCACCATGCGGATTGCCGTGCCAGAAACCACAGCGATCCGCGCCCCCACTAAAGATGGCCTCCATCCGCTGGTGGCCCGTCATCTGTACCATGGCTCTCCGTTCGCAGGTTCTTGGGAAACAACGGTGGAGAACTCGCAGCGCAGCTCCCAGCCGATGCGCTGGGAGCTGCGCACGTCCACCATCAGTGTCTATATGCCCGACACCAAATCCACCGCAAAGGCGTGGACCGCCTCACTGGGGGCCCGGGCAGGCAGGTCGATCTCCAGACCCGCCCCCGTCTGACGCCAGGCTACCGTCGGATCGTACCCGACGAGACGCACATCGCCGACTCGAACACCCGACTCCAGCTTCATCGACGTAATAACCGCACGGCGATCATGTGGCCACGCCATCTGGAAGGCGTACACGGTATGGTCCTTCCGTGTGAACCGGTAATCTTCGGGAGTCCAGGCTCGCTCCCGTTCGTCGAATGCACCGCTTCCCGCCTGTGTTGGCCCTTCGCCGAATACGTGCCAAGGCCGCGTTTCGTAGATGGCCTCTCCGTTCACGGCAACCCATGCTCCAATGCCAGCCACGACATGCTTCGCCTCATCGTCGGGCGTGCCGTCGGGCCGCAGCGGGATGTTAAGCAGCAGATTGCCATTCTTGCTTACGATGTCGACCAGCATCCGCACGACATGGGCCGCTGTCTTGTAGACAGCCCTGCGGTCATAGTACCATCCCCCGATACAGGTATCGGTTTGCCAGGGCAATTCACGCGTACCCTCGATCACGCCGCGCTCGAGATCAAGGACACCGATCCCATCGACGTACTCGCCGTGGTCCAGTGAGTTTGGGCCGGCCGCGAAATGCTTGAGTGTATAGACGGCCTCGGGCGTTCCACCGTGCCGGGCAGCGTTACGGTTGTAGTAGTCGGCGATCAGGCGGCGCCCGACCTCACCAAAGGGCACCGAACCATCGGTGTAGAGCAGGTCCGGCTCATAGGTCGTCACCAGATCCTGGATCCGGCGGAACCACTGCTTCTTCCACCACTCAGGCGGATTCGCCGGATAGGCCCGTGCTGTGTCGCCATGTGGCGGGAAGTAGAAGTCCGCGTGAGCAGGATCCGCTCCGTCATAGGGCACACCGGCAAAGGGACCGGCTCTATCGGAGAACTTATTGACGTTGAACCAGCTATAGCTGCGCTCGAGGTGTTCTGTGACACCGAACCGCAGGCCTGCACTGAGCGCAGCCTCCCGCCATAGTCCGACAATATCCTTATGCGGCCCGACGTTCACCGAGTTCCACGCGTGGTAGCGTGAGTTCCAGCAGTCGAAGTTGTCGTGGTGCACCGCCAGCGCCACGAAGTAGCGCGCGCCGGCATCCTTGTAGAGCTGAATCAATGCCCCGGGATCGAAGCTCTCCGCCTTCCAGAGCTTGCATACATCCTTGAAACCGAACTGCGAGGGATGGCCATAGGTCCGCATATGGAATCGGTACTGGTCTGATCCCTCGATGTACATATTGCGGGC
This sequence comes from Anaerolineae bacterium, assembly GCA_034676785.1. GTDB lineage: Bacteria > Chloroflexota > Anaerolineae > B4-G1 > SLSP01 > PWVB01. The sequence continues at coordinate 29,697 of JAXDDP010000051.1, forward strand.
GTACCAGTCCCCGTACATCGGGACGCACTGCGGACCCCAGTGCGCCCAGAACCCCAGCTTCGCGTCACGGAACCAGTTGGGACACTCAAAGGCTTGGAGCGATGCCCACGTAGGACCAAAGGGACCATCGGTCACGGCATAGTCGGGGTCAAGTGCATACATGCTATCGCCATCAGATGTACTCATCGTATCTATTCCTCCTATGGTTGGGTATCCATCCCTGGGTTCGTTGTTTCCAGATCTGTCGGCTAGATCTCACCGTACAAATGGCGCTGCATAATGTGTCGCTGGTACTCCGGCGCTAACTCGACGAAGTAAGCGCTCCATCCCCATACTCGCACGATCAGGTTCCGATGCTGCTCTGGACTGATCTGCGCATCCTGGAGAGCGTCGAGTTGCACCGTATTCAGCTGCATCTGTTGGCAGCCAAGGGTGGCGAAGGTCTGCACGAACGCGGCAACTGCGCGCACAGAGTCCTCATCAGCAAAGAGGCTATCTGCGAGCTCGATCGTGATCGGGCCGCCGTTGTATACCCGGGAGTAGTCGATCTTGCTAAAGGACTGCAGGACAGAGGTTGGACCGATGACGCGAGCAGTGTGCGCCGGCGCCAGATTGGCACTGAAGGTATCCCCTCTATGTCGCCCATCAGCGGTCGCCCCTACCACGGGCTCGCGCATCCCCCCGCGTCCCTGGGCCAGCCACAGGTAGTACATCGCGGACCCGGTCCCGGGCCGAACACGCCCCCCGCGTCCATTGTCTTGAATGGATTCGCATGCAGCAGCGAAGGTATCAAACAACCAGGTCAACAACTCGTCCGCACGATCGTCGTTGTTGCCGACCTTCGGACCGCGACTGACCAAGTACTTCCTCAGCACCTCAGCATCTGCGAAATCACTATCCAGGGCTGCCAACAGTTCCGAGCCTGTGAGCCGCTGTTCATCGAACACAAGCACCCTGACCGCCGCTAGCGCATCGGCTGCATCGGACGATGCAGCCCCATGAATGCCGTAGTTGTTGTAATCTAACCCCGCTGAGAGATCACGTCCTCGCTCAAGGCAACCGTCCATCAGCACCGAATAAAAGGGCCCAGGTTCCAGGAAGAGGTCCTGGTAACTGGCAACACGCTCTGCGACTTGCCTCTCGATGTGCTCGCAAGTCGCCGCCAGCACGCTCTCGAAGCTACCACCTCCCGAGAGGGCCGTATGCAGACCATGGTCGACGGCGGCTGGGAATGAAACCGCGCCAATGTTGACGATCTCCATTCCTTTACCGGGGATGGTGAACTCCCAACACGCAGCTACGGTGTAGTTCCGCGCGTCTTCGATCGAGTACCCGTGACTTGCCAGCGCGGGGATAACCACGGCATCGTTGGAGTACTGTGGGAAACCCAACCCCTTACGCGTCATCAACGTGGCCAGATAGAGCAGGTTCGGATCCGTGTCGGGATCGATGCGCAGGTTGATCTTGGGATCGATCATACTGGTTCGCAGGCCCACGCGCAGGACCATCCAGGTCAACGGGTTGACGCCACACGTGCCGTCGCGTGCCACGCCACCAACGGTGAGGCTCTGCCCATTGTCTCCCTGCTGCACCCCAGGATAGAGGTCGTTGTCTCGGTTGAGCGAGATGAAGAACTCGGCAAGCAGCTCCTCAGCGGACTCAGTTGTCTCCAAACCTGCCGCCAGATCAGCCTGCAGATAGGGCCACAGGACCTGGTCAAGCCGACCCAGTCCAACGTGATAGTGACCACTAAGCCAGAGCACAGAATGAAGTAGCCGCAGGGCCTGCAGCGCCTCGTGGAAGGTGCGTGGGACTTGGGCAGGCACGCGGCGCAGGATCTGGGCCAGGTCGTCCCGGCCCTGGAAAGCAGCTGCATCAGCGTAGCGGGCTGCGAGATCGAGCACGGCATCGATCGTTTCGACAGCGCTGTCGAGGAACTCAACGGCTTCGGCGTCTTGTGCCAGGCGTGCCCGCGATTCAAGGGCAACCGCCCGCCGTCCAAGCAGTCCTTGGGACAACACCATGCTCCAGTCAGCACAGATGTTGCTGATCGGGCCCAATTCGTGGAGCGCGTGACCCGCCATTAGCCGAGTTTTCTCTTCATCTGTGTAAATCGGCGGCACCACCGGCACCGTCCTCGTGAACACAATGCGCTCCGCATCGCCTATGATCGGCAGTTCTGCCTCGCACATTCGGCGGGTCAGTCGAGCCGCCCGTCGGGGCCACGACAGACCCTCCGCTTCGCACTCGGACAACACATCCGGCGCTGACGCCTGCCGCCAGCGCCGATGGTCACCACTGCGTACCGCATCACGCATTCGTACCAGGCGGTCGCTCAGTGCTCCTATGTCCATCATCCGCATAGAACCTCCCAAAGCTGACCCTCTAGGCGGACAAGGCCGCCCTACAACAGTACTCCTCGAAAAGACGCAGGTACGTCCGATAATCACACAACGACACCTGAGGCGGCGTCTGGTGGTCGACCGATGGGACATATCCGCCCGACCGCATCACGGGCAGGATACGCTCAAACTCCGCCCGAATCGCCGCTTCGCCCTTCCACATCACCATCTTGTCAAAGCCACCCATCATCAGGAAGTCAGGATAGCCGTGCCGTATCCGGGCAATATCGACCCCTGCCTGCCGCTCCAGAGGGTACACGCCCTCTATACCTACGTCAAGCATCCAGGGGATCATCCTACTGAAATCTCCGTCGCTATCGATCAGGACCTTGGTCCCCCACGCACCGATCGTGGGGATCACACGCCGGTAATAGGGCGCCAGATAAGCCTCGAACGTCCTTTGAGACAGCATTGGACCATGGTTATAGGACATGTCTTCAGCGAACCCCACCATATCGGGAACCAGTACCGGGAAGAGCGCCTCTACCACCCTTAGGTTGAAGTCGGCCAGGTCGCTGTTGATACGGTGCAGCAGCACTGGCTGGTCGTGGAAGGCGTATAGGTGCGCCTCGATACCCAGGAGCGTTCGTGGAAACCAGAAGAAGCCATCCAACCACAGGCGGATAGCCACCTCGCCACGGTCGTGCTTTGGCTTCAGCTCTCGCGCCGCCTTCAGTGCGTTCTCGATAATCGCATCCGTGTAGAGGTGAGGCAAAAGCGCCTCATACGACGCTTCGTCAGTGATGATGGGGCCGCCGTGAGTGGTCGGGCCAGGGCACGTCGGCGCCTGCCCGGTAGCAGCGATGATGAGCAACGGATCGAGCTCAAAGTAGCGCTGGGATGTCTCCAAATCCATCCCCTTGGGTAAGCCCTCGCGCTCCCACCGCGCCGTCGTCTGATCCCACCACGGCGCCCACTCGATCATCGGTAAGCGATCAGCAGGCCTGCGGAAGTTGAGCACATCCAGGAACCGCTGCCTCGGGGTGCATGCGTTTGGAGCGCATGGGCTCAGCGTCATCCGACAGGCCTCGTCGAATACGTGCCGTACCTCTCCGCTGCCGCGTACATCGCCACAACGTTCTCGGTGGGCGAGTTATCCTGGATATTGTGTGTCGGCGACAGCGCATAGCCACCACCGGGCATCATCACCTCCAGCGTCCTTCGCACATCGGCCACAACATCACCGACGGTGCCGTATGCAAGCGGCCCCGCAGTCGAGATGCATCCGTGGAAGGCAAGCCGGTCGCCATAGCGTCGCTTGAGATAAGCAGGGTCCATATCCTTGGCCTCGGGTTGTAGGGTGTCGACGACGCTGATGCCGATCTCGGCAAAGTCATCGAATGCCCAACTGCTGGAACCGCAGGAGTGAATCGCCACCGTAACGCCGAACTCACGACCAAGGTCCGCAAACCGCGCGTGCCAGGGCTTAATGTGCTTGCGATACAGCCTAGGACTGATCAAAGGACCGCGCTGAGTTCCCAGGTCTTCGCCCATCCACAACACGTCAATGCCGCCGCGGCCCGCCTCCAAGGTTCGCCGCGTGACTTCCAGCAGTATCATGCTCTTACGCTCAACGTAGCGCAAGAAGGCCAGGTCGTCAGTAATGAGATCGACCATTACCTGCTCCATCGTGCGGATCATCCCGGTGGCATTGATCACATCGGGCAACCCCGCATTCCCTGCCACAACAGCGTAGTCGCGCCATTGCTCGCAGGCTGTCGCGACGGCGGCATAGTCATAGTCGTCGGGCGAGGGCATCGGCCATGCTTCTATCTCTTCCAGCGTCGCCTCCTTGAGCGGAAAGTCGCAATAGTCCCAATACCCGCCCGACTCGTGCTCAATCCACCGCGTTCGGACGCCCCAGCAGGGGTCAACGTGCCGGGTTGGTACCTCCGGGTGCAGCCGTGGCCCTACGTAGGGCGCTCCGACGGAGCGGAAGTCCACCCCCAGCGCCTGGCGTAGGCCTTCATCGTCCGCCGCTGCCAGCCCGAAGTGTACCTTGAGCCGAGCATCGATGCCGGGATTGTTGAAGTAGTTGATCGGCACGCGATCCGGCTCCTCCCGAGCGAAAGCCGTCAAAACGCGTTCCTTGGATGTCATCATCGTCATGCCTTTCTCCGCCTTGACCGACGTTCTGATCTGACCGACTCCCCGCCCTAAGTGAGAAGCGCCCCGTTCATCTAGAGCGGCGTGATCCAACTCTCCGCTATCTCCATCCCGAACCCAGGCGCATCGCTCGGTACGAGCCACCCATCCTTGGCCACAGCCTGTCCAGGGATGCGCGCAGCTTCCTCCAGCGGCACCCCAGGTGATGAAGCGACGAAGGTCTCGCCCCACGGTGACGATGGGCTCGCGAAGGTAAAGTGCTGCCCGTAGGGCGTGACCGCACCACCGTGAAGGATCACGTTCAGGCCGGCGGCCTCAGCCGCCGCCGCGATGTGCGTCACGGTTGTCATCCCACCACACCAGGCGATGTCCGGCTGCAGTATGTCAACCGCCTGATGGCGGATAGCCCACTGGAAAGGAGCGGTACCGTACCAGTGTTCTCCCGTCGCCAACGTCTGCCACGGCAATCGCTGTCGCAGGGCGACGTGACCATCGAAGTCCTCTGGAATCAAGCATTCCTCCATCCACTTGAGGCGGTAGGGCCGCAACACCTCCGCAAGGCGCACCGTGTACTCCACATCAAAGGCCATCCAGCAGTCGAGCATCAACTCGGCCTCATCACCCACCGTCTCGCGCGCCTGCGCCACAAAAGCCTCGTTCTTCCGGATGCCGTCCCAACCGTCAGCCGGTCCGTAGGGGCACGCTAGCTTGAATGCCCTGAAACCCAGTTCCTTGTACCAATCCACATCGTTACCGGTGGCGTAACAGAATATGCGATCCTTGTGAGGCCCACCCAACAGACTGTAGACCGGCCGCCCAAGGAGCTTGCCCTTGAGGTCCCAGAGCGCCAGATCGATACCGCTGATGGCGTAAGAGGCCAATCCTGTCGTACCGTAGGGCTTGGTCATCCGAGCCATCATGTCCGCCAGTCTCTCGATCGCCATGCAGTCCTCACCAACAAGTTGCGAGGCAAGGTGCTCGACGACGGGCGCCAACGCGCGCGCATAGGCGAGCGTCCCCAGCCCCCACGTGCCGTCCGCCGCCCTGGCCCGCACCCAGGCGCCCTCCCACTGGGGCAGCCAGAGTGCACGATGGCGCTTCACCTTGGCGTAGCGCGACATGGGGTTTGCCACCTCCGCCTCGGCAGCCCACGAGGCCCGCCGCGCTGGCGTCTTCTGTTCGGGTCTTGGAAGCGTCACTCGCACAACGTCAACGGCCGTAATCTTCATTGAGACCTCCTTAGCGGTCGTACCAAGCTGCGAACCAACCTCGCCGTCTGCCTGCAGTAGTCGGATGTTTCGTGAACACTCTTGGGCAAGGCATCAGGTGCGAAGCGATGCTCGTGACCTGTTGCTGGCGTCAGTAGTTCCTGCCGTACTTCCTCGCTGCCTCGACGAGGGCGTGGATGTTGTCAGGTGGCGTCTCGGGCGGCAGCGCGCAGCCCGGCCCGAGGATAAACCCTGTGTGAAACGGCGCATCATCGCGCATGATCTCGATCACTTCCCTGCAGGCAGCATCGACGGCGTCCGGGGTTCCGAAAGCAAGCAGATTCGTGTCGATCGGCCCCAGAATCGTCGTCTTTCCCCGAGCGGCATCACGGGCTTTCGCCAGATCTGTCTTGTGATCGATCTCGGTGATCTGCGCCCCGGTCGCCACGAAGTCATCCAGAATAGGCCCGACATTTCCGCAGATGTGGTGAGCAATCACCTTCCCCTGAACCCTGAACATCTCAATCATCTGCTTCTGGTGGGAGAATGCCCACTTGCGATAGTGGCGTGGAGATACGACATCGGGACCCGATGGTGACTCCCCGATGGAGGTCGCGTGCGCGCCAGCCTCGATCTGAGCCATCGCAAAACGCGTTGCCGTTTCGCGGCAGTAGTCCAGCAATTGCCCGATGAGGAGTGGCTTCTCATTCAGCGCGATATCGAGCATGAAGGTTTCATAGCCACGGAGCATCAGCGCGAGCGAGAACGGTCCTTGGTCGCCACGCCCGATGATGTAGGCGCGATCACCGATCTCCCTCGCAACGATCCGGGTCGCCTTCAGGATCTCTGACCACGGAAAGGTGGTCCACGGATCGAGAGGACGCAGCTTCTCCACGTCTTCAAGTGACGATAGTGCCGGTCGTGTGGCCACCGGCGCAGCATCATCGCGGTACACGACTTCGACGCCACACGCTTCTGCCGAAGAGGACGTCCCACTCTCCAGGAGGATGACGTCGTGACCAAACTCGCGCCACGCCCGAATCTGCGATTCCGCCAGCAACTCACCATTCCTGAATACCTCTTGGAGAGGTGCACCCATCGCCGCAGCTGCCGGCTGGAAGTTGTGCAGGTCCACGGGCAGTCGATCCGGCCTGCCGAAGACGAGGGTCGTGTTGGTTCGCTCCACTGCGTCCATCAACGTTTCATTCCTCCTGGGTATAGCCCGTCCCGAGAACATAACCCATTCTGGACCGGTTTGCACATTCTGAAAAGGCCAGGAGATGGTGCGATCGGGCGTAGACCGCATGCCTCGGGAGGGTGCAGAGGTAGCCAGGGCAACCGACAAGTCACGCTTGACGTAACCGCTGAACGGCCCTATGGTGAAGCGTGTTAGCCCATACCCAAATCCCACTCGGAGGCAACGCTCATGAAGATCACTGACCTGAAGTGCGCG
>JAXDDP010000056.1:0-16412 GCA_034676785.1 Anaerolineae bacterium
AAGACGAAACCGTCCTGCGGTATGGATTCGTGGACCTGACCGACGCCAGCTTTGAGAGCTTCGTCCTCGGCCAGGTGGGCGGACTCACCGATCCGGCAAGCGGGCTCCCCGCCCTTGACACTCAGGAAGTCGTTCAGGCCGTGCAATGGACGACCGATCTGGCCTTGTTACACGGGGTCATGCCCAACCCGTACCAAAATACCACCAAGGACTTGACTCAGGAGATGGTTGAGTCCGGTGAAGTCGCGATGTGGAGTGGCATGCTGACAGGGACATACAGCCCCAGTACGCAGGTCTCCGATATCGGCGTGGTACCCTTCCCCGAAACCGGCCGGCCCTCTAACCCGGGCTTCTTCAATGGTTCCTTCATGAGCTCAGGGACCCACCACCCTCAAGAGAGTTGGCGCTGGCTCAAGTTCCTGACTCACAGACAGATCGGAGTATGGGATCATCTCGCTCCCTCGCGACGTTCGGCTGCCGAAGAGACCCACTATTGGGAGCAATTCGAGCCCGAGGAAGCTGCCGCGGCGCAGTACGCGGCAGAACGCCTCAGTCTCTTTATGCAGGACGAAGCCACTACAAGTCTGGCAAAGGCACTGCGCCAGGCCTTGGATGGGGAGGAGGTCGGAGCCGCGATTGTCCAGGCCCAGGCAGAAGCGCTCGACCTGCACGAGCAGTGGGCACAGACCACGCCCCGCGTCGTCGAGGTTGTGCCGCGCGATCCGGCGTCGGGTACGGACAAGCCCGCCATCACGTTTGCGCCACCCTACTACGTGACGGACTGGTCCGCCTGGGCCGCGGCCGCGGAAGCCTTCAGCGATGATCATCCGGACCTGGCGGTGAGCATCGTCCACCGCAATGCCGACGGGATCGACTGCTTGGTCGATCCCGTCCCGGTGCTCAAGAACACCGGCGCCCCCGTCCAGTTCCTGAACCTGCAGCCGCTGCTCGAGCGCGATGATCGTAGTTCTCTGGAGGAGATGCCCTCTCACTTCCAGCAGACTGTCCAGCATCAGGGGAATCTGTGGGGCCTGCCCTTCCAGGCCCACGTCTACGTCATCTACTACAACCGCGACCTCTTCGATGCCGCCGGTGAAACGTATCCGCAGCCGGGATGGACGCTGGACGAGTTCCTCCGCGCCGCGCAACGGCTCACACGGGGAAGCGGCAACGCCCGGCAATGGGGCTACACATCCCTCAATGCCCCCTCCCAGGATCTGCTCGCTTTCCTGGCGCTCCAGGGTGTGCATCTGTGGAATGCAAACGGACAGCCGCGCTTCGATGCGCCTGAGGTGATGCGAGCGGTCGCCTGGTATACGGACCTGGCCCTCGAGCACGACGTCATGCCCAGCTTCGCGGGCGACTTCGCCGGTCAGACAGCCGCCACCGCCGAAGCTCAACGGGCCCTCGTGTCGCAGGGGCATGCAGCGATGTGGAGCAACTACACGGACCAGAACCCCGGTTCGACACCTTTCGCGGTAGGCATGGCTCCGCTTCCGGTCAACCAACTCGGGCGTGGCATCGGCGTCTATCGTTACGAGGCTCTCTTCATCGCGTCGCAGACACGGCATGCCGAGGCCTGCTGGGAGTGGATTCGCTATCTCTCGATGCTTCCCGAGGTAGTCCAAAGTGTGCCGGCACGCACCGGCATGCTGGACAGCCCGGTACTGCAGACCCAACTCGGTGAGGAAGCGGTTGCAGCGTACCGGGCTACGCTGGCGTACGAACCGCTCCTGCCGCTATCGTTGTCCGAATCGGCCCAGATGTACTGGCTATACCAGGCGGTCGATGAGGTCTTGGTTGGGGCTTCGCTGGAAGGAGCCTTGGGTAACGCGCAACGCCAGGCTCAGCAGTGACACAGACAAAGAGAAGCAGGTTACCAAGTGAGGAGGTCTAGCATGAAGTGCACGAGCGTTTGGTGCGTCAGGTCTGTTTCGGCATAAGCCGTTCTGAGTGTGGTACTGGCGATCTCTGCGCTTGTACCAGCAACGCCAGCATCAGGCCAGTATATCTGTGGTAGCACCCCAATGGCGCGCCCCGACTGCACTGATGGGTGCGGCGGTCCCGGTCGGTCGAATCCTGGTTGTCCGCACGACTGGCAGTGCTTCGTGACTAAGCACAGCTATGTGGAGTTAGCCGAAACCCACCTTAACCAAAGAACAGGTACATACGTGAGTGAATACGAAGAGTGCTTGGTGTGGAATTGCCCATCCTTCTGCAATTAGGAGAACTCTCTGGCACTAAGCTCCGATAGACATTAGCCGTCGACACTCTCCTTCCTAGAAGGTAACGGAGAACTCCGTAATTGATAGTAGCTCAGGCCTTCCGTGATGATGCCCCAATGCAAGGCGGAGGGGCTCACTCTCCACTATGAGGTGAGCCTCTCCAACTTTGCGGAATGTGCCGACGCCCCGGGTGTGCTCACTAGCCCCTCCCCTGGCATTAGGTGGCCTATCGGCTCCATTGCCTGGCGGTGTGTGAGAGTGGCATGCCCCCTGGAGGTCGCCCGCGCTGAAGAGCACCGCCTGCTACAAATGGACTATGTAGCCAAAGGTACAAACGCCCCCCTTCCTTTACCGACAAGCATCCTTCAAAGTTAGGAGGTCGAATGACAAACTCCAACGCGAAGTCAGAGCGGGGCAGCACACTTCTGACCCTGCTGGTTCTGGGCGTGTTGTCACTCCAGGTTCTGCTGTCTGCCGGACTGCTGATCCGCATCAACCAGGTCTACCAACTGGCTATGGAGAGCCCGGCCAACGTGCTGCGGACAGACAGCATCTACACCCCAAATGTGGGGGTCGGCGACGGACCCATGCGTGGTCTCCCTGCCGCCCCAGTCACGATTGTAGCATTCTCCGATTTCTCTTGTGGCGCCGGTGCGCAGGTACAGGAGACCCTGCGGCAGGTGCGCCAGAAGTACGACGAAGAGGTGCGGATCGCCTTCCGTCACTTTCCGCGCGGCGGCGCGGGATACCCCGGCTATAACGCCGCATTAGCTGCTGCCTGTGCCGCGGAGCAGGGCGCGTTCTGGGCGATGCACGATACGCTGTTTGGGAATGCGCCAGCCTTCGATCGGGGAAGTCTTCGTGTGTACGCTTCGCGCCTCGACCTGGATCTGGACGTCTTCGGCACATGTCTCGACTCTGCCAGGGCAAAAGCAGTGGTTGAACAGGATATCACCGATGGGCGCAGCTATGGGGTAGCCGCCACGCCGACGTTCTTCATCAACGGACGCCAGGTGGTGGGATCGGTGTCGTTAGTCACGTTTGAGAGGGAGATCGAGGCGGCACTGAAGCAATGATCCTGCTTGTCATAGACGGTATTTCACCACAAGGAAGAGGGCAATGAGGTTTCATCCGAAGCGCTGCAAACATTATACCTTATGCTCGCTGGCTATGTTTCTCTTGTGCGGGTTGATTGCCTGCCGGCAAACAGCGGACATTGATCAAGAGCCGCTGTCTACAGCTGCGTCATCCCCTGTGCGGAAGGAGGATAGTAGCGTCACGATCTACTTCGCCACCTACGCTGCGGCGGTCGACACGTTCAAAAGCCTGGCAGAGGAGTTCCACGACCTTAATCCTGACATCCGGGTAGAGGTTTCTGCAATGCAAGACTACGTTACGGGTGGCCTCTCTTACGAGGAGCATCTATACCGTACGGTCACCACAGCCGATACCGGCCTGTGGTGGATTGATCACACCGCAACGCGGTATGGGTTGGTAAAAGACCTCTCCGCTTTCATCGGAGCCGATGCCGGATTTGATCCTGAAGACTTCTATCCTGCCACGCTGGATGCATTCCATTGGGATGGGGGTATATGGGCTTTGCCTTATGTGATCGCAACAGGGCTGATCTCCTACGACAAGCAAGCCTTTGCAGACGCTGGCCTCCCATATCCCCAAACGAGGTGGACGCAGGCAGACTTTCTTCGCACAGCACAACAACTGACGATACGTGAGGAAGGGGGAACAGTGCGCTACGGGTTTGTGGATCTGCTTAACGCCGATCTCGAAAGTTTCATTTTGAGTCAGGTTGGGAGCTTGCATGATCCGGAGACCGGGCTTCCCGCCCTCGATAGGGAAGAGGTCGCGCAGGCCGTGCGCTGGTATACGGACCTGGCCCTGGTCGATGGCGTGATGCCGGACCCGTCGGCAGATATGGGAGAGAGTAACTTCCGCTTGGTCCAGGCTGGACGAGCCGCGATGTGGAGTACTACGCTGGGTGCAACATACGGAACAGAGATGCAGGTCTCCGATATCGGCTTCGTACCTTTTCCAGAAGCAGACTGGCCCGCAAACGCAGCTTATAGCAACGGCTACTTCATGAGCTCCGGAACGGACTACCCGCAAGAGAGTTGGCGCTGGCTAAACTTCCTGACCCGCCATCGGGTTGAGATATGGGACGATGTATTGCCTGCCCGACGTTCTGTCGCCGAACAAACGCAGTATTGGGCGCAGTTTGAACCGGAAGAAGCCGCAGCGGCGCAATACGCTGCTGAACGATTAAGCTTTACGATGCGGAGTGAGGCCGATGATAACCTAACCAAAGCGTTATCCCGCATTTTCAAGGAGGGAGAATCTATCGAGACTGCGCTCGCAGAAGCTCAGGAAGCAGCTCTGGCGCAATATGCACAGTGGGCGCAAGCCACGCCGCGAGCGGTGAGAATCGCGCCGCGAGAGTTGGCATCGGAAGCGGAGACGCCAACTGTGACCTTTGCCCCGCCGTTTTACCTGATGCGCCCAACCGACTGGGTGTCCATCGCCGAGGCATTCAACCGCGAACATTCGGATATGCGTGTGAAGATTGTGAATCGCGATGCCGATGCGGTGGACTGTATGGTTGAGCCGGTTCCGCTTATGCAGAATACCGGCGCTCCGGCGCAGTTCTTGAACGTCCAGCCTTTATTCGACCGCGAGACAGATTCTTCACTGGCGGGGATTCCGGCGCATTTCCAGGACGCCTTGCACTATCAGGGCGCGTTGTGGGGGGTGCCCTTCCAGGCGCAGGCCTATATCATCTACTACAACCGTGAGCTTTTCGACGCCGCTGGCGAGCCATATCCCCAGCCGGGGTGGACGCTGGATGGTTTTCTCGCCACGGCGCAGCGCCTCACGCGCGGTAGCGGTGATGCGCAGCAGTGGGGTTATCTGCCGCAAAACGCACCGGCTGAGGATTTGCGTGTCTTCCTGGCCGTCCAGGGCGTGGCGCTATGGGATGCGGACGGGCGTCCGCGGTTCGATGCGCCGGAGGTAGTGACCGCCATCGCCCGGTATACCGATCTGGCGATCAAACACCGGGTGATGCCCGTCTTCGCACAAGACTTCGCAGATTATCAATATGCCACGTCACAGCACCAGAAAGCATTGATCTCCCAGGGGCAAGTCGCGATGTGGAGCAACTATACCGGCCAACAATACGGTGTAGCCGGCGTTCGGGCGGGAATGGCTCCCCTGCCGGTGAACCAACACGGTCACGGTACCGCTGTTTTCAGATACGAGGGGCTCTTTGTTGCGTCTGAAACGCCCCATCGGGAAGTGTGTTGGGCGTGGTTCCGCGCGCTCTCATCGGAGGCGGAACTAATCGAGGGAATACCGGCGCGCGTGAATCTGTTGGATTCCCCCTCCTTGCAGTCTCGACTCGGTGAGGAGACAGTCGCAACCTACCGCGCGGTGCTGGAATACGATCCTCTCCCGGCTCTCTCGCTATCTGAAGTAGCGCAAATCCGTTGGCTTTACGAAGCAGTAGGCGAAATCTTGACCGGTGCGTCACCAGAAGGGGCATTGGGTAACGCGCAACAACAGACACAATAGCAAACGCGTTGCAAGATGAAAGGAGGTAAAGATCCAACACCTATACCAAACGATTTGACAGGAAGAGAGCCAGAATGAACTGGGAACGTCTATTGGTTGTCCGAGTTGCTCTATACTGCTATCGGTCTGCGGTCAAGCTCGCGTTTCGATATGGAGGTTTTGGATGAAACTGTCCAATAGCTGGTATATGAGATGGATTTCCATATTAGCATTAGCGGTGAGTTTAGCGTTAGCGATGAGTTTCTATCTATCAGATGTAAAACCAGTATATGCGTGGATTTGTGGAACAACTCCTGAGAGTTATCACACCTGCGACGCCCAGCTCGGACCAGGCGTCAGTGACCCTACTTGTCCGTTCCCAAACTGGAAGTGTTCCCTGCGACGGGATAGTTACGCTCACTTTGCTGATGGAGCGAATGAGCGCTATAGTTCATATTCTGAGTATGCATGCTTGCTATACTCTGGTTGTCCCAGTTACTGCTACTAGAAGTCATCTCAAAAACGGTGTTTGAGCAGAATGATGATGCAGCCCAGCTGGGCGAGAGCGAGATCGTTCTCAGCATACTGCTCGTAGCGCACCGCCAAGCGCTGGCAGTTCTGCAGCCGCGCGAAGAGCCGTTCGACCTTCCAACGCCGCCGGTAGTGGCGCAGTTTGCGACCATCCTGGGTACGTGGCCTGTGCAGCTTGCGACGCTGGGATGCGATCATGTCGATCCTTTGCTCCGCCAACTGCTGGTCCAAGGGTCACTATCGTATCTGTCACCGATCATGCGCGTGGAAAGTTGGCCTACAAAGAGTGCCTCCAGCATCCTGCACACCAATGTCACTTCATGTGGCGAAGCACTGTCTGTACATATGGCGAGAGGAAGACCAGCGCGATCTGCCACTGCCTGAGCGATGAGATACTTCGTCGAGATCCAGATCGCTGCGCTGGCACAAGTCCTCGGCAGCGCACACAAGAGCGCCTCGAAAACCCCTGCCTTGCGCAGTTCCTGGGACCGGAGCGGAACCGTTCCTTTGTTGCCTGGCACTACGCCTGATGAAGTCACTGATCAACTGTCAGTAGAATGGAGATCAGAGCCGTGAAAAACACTTGGCGCTGCGCATGCTGGACTGTGTTACTCCTGAGTGCTTGTAGCACCTCGATAGCTCTCCCAAAGATCGACCGCCATCCCATACCCGATAGTTGGTCACGAGGCGAGCTCACATCCCTCCCGGTCTACGACCCCACCTCGGCGAATACTTCGCAAGTCGACCTGCGAGCCCGTGACCTATCGAGCCTCGACTTGAGCGGTTCACTGGACAAACTGCTCTATGCAGACTTCGATGACCGGACGATCTGGCCATCCGTCGACCGCATGCCCCAGGGCTATGACTGGCAGCGCATCATGGAACTGGGGAAGGATCCCGGTCTGGGCGTGGGCGACCTGCACGCGCAAGGAATCACGGGGAAGAACGTCGGCATCGCCATCGTCGACCAGACGCTGCTGGTCGATCATCAAGAGTACAGCGAGCAGCTCCGCCTGTACGAGGAGATGGACGACATCACCGGCGCATGGCTGGAGGCGCAGATGCACGGGCCGGCCGTTGCCTCGATTGCCGTAGGCAAGACCGTTGGCGTCGCGCCGGAGGCCGATCTCTACTACGTCGCCACGCACCGTGGCGGCGGCAATAGCGACTACACCTACCTCGCCGATGCAATCCGCCGTATCTTGGCGGTCAACAAGACTTTGCCTCGGGAGCGGAAGATCCGCGTGGTCTCGATGTCCATCGGCTGGGGCCCTGAAGTCGAGGGGTACGACGAATTGATGGCCGCTGTCCGGAGAGCCCGGGCGGCCGGGATGCTTGTCGTGAGCACCACTCTCGAGGGCATGTATGGATTGGATCTCTGCGGGCTAGGTCGGGCGCCCCTGGCCGACCCCAACACGTCTGCATCCTACGAACTGGGGGCATTCTGGGCTCAAGCCTTTGCCAACGCCATGTGGCGGGATAAATTCGGCGAGATGCTGTTGGTGCCCATGGACTCGCGGACAACGGCAAGCCCCTTGGGCGACGACGAGTATGTCTTCTACCGTACCGGTGGGATGAGCTGGGCAGTCCCTTACGTCGCCGGCGCCTATGCGCTGGCTGCACAGGTGGATCCCGCGATCACGCCGAAGCAGTTCTGGTCGCTGGCTCGGGAGACGGGCCAGACGATCGAGATCAACGTCGATGGCGAGGCTGTCCCGTTGGGGCCCATCATCGATCCCGTGGCGCTGATAGACGCTCTTAAGAGTCGATGAGGCGGCGCGCTGATGGTAGCTCAGTTGCTCTTGAGCATGCTGACGCCTTGATCTTCCCCTAGAAATGGGAAGTCACAAGTGCAAGGGGAAGGTGAAAGATGCCCAGGAAGCTGAAGGCCGCGGTTGCCCTGGATAGCTCGTTCTACCTAGGATTGTCTCGAACTAGCTTCGGCTGCTCGAATAGCGGAGTATCATCACTCCGCTATTCGAGCGTCCTGCACTCGAAAGGGATCGGCACAGGTTGAAAACGCAGAAAGCGTGGCCGTTACGCCGACTAATCTTGAGCCTCCTGCTGCCTATCACCGCTTGCCAGCGTTTGCCCATCGAATCCACGCCCGTCTCTCCCGCGGTCACCCTCACATTTGTGACGCAGTCGCCGGACGTGGGGCATTGCGAGCAGTTTCTCGGTACAGGTTAGGTAGCGGAAAGCCATCTCAATTCTAACACAGGTGTGGAGATGAGTCACTGTGGATTCACCACAGTGCTCATCCCGTGCAATTGCGGAGAATCCACAGTCTAGGATTAGGGTGTTTCCACGGTGACACTGAACCCTAACTATGATACGATGGAAAGCGAAGCCCTGTGTCAAGCGACAATCAGATAAGGGACACTGGAAAGGTGAACGTATCATCGGGTTGTATTCCTCAGGCTGACAGGGATCCATCTCTATGGACTTACTCGAGTTACGACTCATCGGATTCGCGATCCTCACACTGTTGGTCGGGTGCGCGTCCACAAGTCAGACAGTATCCCCCGCTGTCGCTACAATCACCTTCCTACCTGAGGGACCCAACTGGCAGAGCTACGAGGTGCTAGCTGAAGCCTTCAACGCCCAGCATCCAACGATCCACGTAACGGTTCTGAATCCTGCCGATTTCGCCACCGCCGATCCGACTGGGGATCCACTAGACCGCGTGGCGGACCTCTTCCAAGCCGCCGACGTCATCCTGTACCTTGATCTCGACGCTTCGACGCTAGCGCGCAGTGGGCTAGTTCAGGACTTGGCGCCTCTGTTCAGTGGGGATGATCGCTCGATGGCGGGCGATTTCTATCCCACACTCCTGGAACGCTACCAAGGCTCTGCCGGTCTATGGGGGCTGCCGCTCAACGTGATACCTCGCATGCTCATGTACGACGACGAGACCTGGCGGGCCCATCATCTCTTGCCTCCTGATCCTACTTGGGGCTGGGAGGCTTTTCTAGGCGCAGCTCAGACGCTTACGGATGCTGAGAGAGGGACCTGGGGATTCGTAGACAGCGTGGAATCGGCCGGCTTCCTCGATTTCATGCACCTCAATGGTGCTCATCTTGTGTCCAACGACGTAGCTACCTTCTCTGATGCTCTCGCCGTCGAGGCTCTCTCCTGGTACGTTGATCTCGCACGTCAGTACCACGTGATGCCGATTGACGAAAATAGCTGCGGCACGAGTAACACTTGCTGGGGAGCCGCCGAAATGTGGATTGAGCCATCCACAACCACGCGAGCAGACAATCCGGCGCAGATGCCGCTCCCGCTAGGTCACCTGCAGGGACGCTATGGTGCGTCTGTCTCCACACTCTACCTGAGTGCTCGCACCCTTCACCCGCAGGCGAGTTGGGCGTGGATGCGATTTCTGACCCAGCAACTGCCGGCCCCGGGCACACTGCCCGTGCGCCGCTCGGTCTTCACATTCACGAACTACCAGGCCACACTGGTTGATGAAACCCGCGCCGCGTATGCGCACATTCTGACACACCTGACACCGTCACCCGCCCGATACCCATGGATGAATGACGCGCTTCTGTGGTTAGCGAAGACGGGTGTCCCTGCAGTCTTGGATCGTCAGAGAACGGCTCAGGCTGTGCTCGATGAGGCACAGGCTATGGCACTCGCTGCCCAACAGCAGAGCGCACAGTTCGTGGCCCCCTCCGCGCCCGAAATGGCTACAGCCACACCACCAGCGAAGACGACTGTCGAGGTCGTCGCCATCTCAGGCCAGAATCCTGCAATCGAGGAACTGGCCCAAGTTTTCGAGGACACACACCCAGGTATCCGCATCCGCCTGAAGCATCTACCGACAGGACCCCATACCTTTGAGGAACTCGCCGAATCAGCGGACGTGATTTCCACGATGCCCGTTGCCTGTGGGGTGCGCGATCAGCTCTTCCTGGACCTATTTCCACTCCTGGAGGAGGATAGTGGCTTCGCTCGGGACGATTTCTATCCTTTGACCTTGGAGGCCTTTCAGTGCGAAGGGCGCCTCTACGCCCTTCCACAAGCTATCGATGCCCGCATGTTAGCCTACAATCGAGCCCTGTTTGATGCCGCAGATGAGCCCTACCCGTCACCAGACTGGACGTGGGACGACTTGCTGGTAACGGCAGGTCGGCTTACCCGTCATGAAGCGCCGGCACAATGGGGTTTCACGCTGACGGATACCGGCTGGTACGAACTCCCTATCATCCTGACTGCCCAAAGGTTGGAGGAAACACCTGGAACTGGCGATGCCAACACCCTACTGAGCAGCCCGCATGCAGCCGATGTCTTGCAGTGGTGGCTCGATCTGGTGACGGTCTACGGCGTTATGCCCTTGCCCATTGCAGATGGGGCTTACCCAGCCGGAAGGCAGATGTTTCGTGAGGGACGCGCCGCGATGATCGTTGCCCCTCTCGCCGGCATCGGGGTTACAGCGCGTGAGATCATGGACATAGGGGTGATAGCGCTGCCAGTTACCGGTCAACCGGCGACCTACTTTGATGTCCATGGCTATAGCATTTCCGCACAGACAGAGCATCCCCAGGAGGCATGGCGCTGGGTGGAATTCCTCAGTCGTCAGACCAACGCCCTGGGTGTGATGCCGGCGCGGCGCTCCCTCTCTGCCGAGACCATATTCCGCCAGGACGATCCGGCACTACAGGGTGAGATCCGCACGGCTTACGCAACTATGCTGGAACGCTATCAGAATGCTGCCGTCCTGGCACAAGCCGGTGGCGACCCCTATGAGTCCGATGTACTCCAACGCACATTCGTACAGGCTGCAAAGCTGAGTTGGAACCAGGATGATAGTGTGACGGCTGCCCTGCGTGATGCGCAGGAGAGATTCGCGGGGTACCTGGCTTGCGTCGAGGCGAGAAAGGAGGAAAGCTCGGCGATTCGGTCGGAGAAGTGCGCTGAGGAGATTGGGATCCCTGGATGGCAAGAGCTGTTAGGACTATCAGACTAGGTCTGTTGTCGGACCAAGTCCCCTAGAACAAGGAGGTAGCGATGTTTCGACCAAGCAGATATCGAGTTGCCGTGGCGGCGATGACTGTGATACTCATCGCTTCATTGGCGTTAGCGATCGCAGTCTTTGCGTTGCCCAGATCGACGATGGCTCAACCTATTTGCTACCCTGATCCGGCTACTAACCCGAACCCCCGATGTATCTATGACCCCGGATGCGCTGTCCAGTACAGCTGGTCCGAACGCCAATACTGTTTCGACGCCATCCACGGGCAATGGTATCAGGAGTACCGCCTATTCTGCAACTGCCCATCCCGTTAGCATTGGGCAGTATTTCGAGCTCTCTTTCTACTTGCCTAGCTGCCCTGTTTGCCAGTCTATGTATGAATCTTTGCAGGCCCTCGCGTCGCGCAACGATACCCTCCAAGTTATTAGGATCCCAAGTGGGTCAGGCGGTGCGAATCAGCGTTAGGAGGCCGAATGACAAACCCCAACGCAAAGTCAGGACAGGACAGTACACTTCTGACGCTGCTGGTTCTCGGCACCTTGCTGCTCCAGGTCTTGCTGTCTGCCGGATTGCTGATCCGCATCAACCAGGTCTACCAGCTGGCTATGGAGAGCCCGGCCAACGTGTTGCGGACAGACAACATCTACACCTCAAACGTGGGGGTCGGCGACGGACCCATGCTTGGTCCCCCCAGCGCCCCAGTCACGATTGTGGCATTCTCCGATTTCTCTTGTGGCGCCTGTGGGCAAGTACAGGAGACCTTGCGGCAGGTGCGCCAGAAGTACGACGAAGAAGTGCAGATCGCCTTCCGCCAGTTCCCGCGCGGCGGCGCGGGTTACCCGGGCTATAACGGTGCATTGGCTGCCGTCTGCGCCGAGGAGCAAGACGCATTCTGGGCGATGCACGATATGCTGTTTGAGAATGCGCCGGCCTTCGATCGGGGAAGTCTTCGTGTGTACGCTTCGCGCCTCGATCTGGATGTGGAGGCCTTCGACATATGTCTCGACTCTGCCAGGGCAGAAGCAGTGGTTGAACAGGATATCGCCGATGGGCGCAGCTATGGGGTAGCCGCCACGCCGACGTTCTTCATCAACGGGCGCCAGGTGGTGGGCTCAGTGTCCATAGCGACGTTCCAGCGGGAGATTGAGATCGCACTCTCAGAATACCATTAGCGCGGAATCAATCAGGTCGTGCGGTAGAGAAGTGTCGCCCTGGGAACACAGTGGACCCGGAGAGCAGCCAAACTATGCCTCTACAAGCGCGGGGCTCGCCCGAAAGGAGGTGCAGATATACAGTGAAGTGTGAACACAGCAGGATAGCAGTCAAGTAAGTTAAGCTCAGTAACACGCCACTTGAGGAGGTACCATGTTACTCAGTAGTCGACTTAAGTTGGCCATAGCCCTACCAACATTGCTGCTTTCGCTCGCACTTCTGATGGGATTCGTGGGTGTTGGGTCAGCAGCCGCGGCCTGCCCCCCGGGATGGGATATCGACATCGGCGTTTGCCGGACGGGTGCGCCCTACTTCAACTGTGTGGTCAAGACTTACGATGTTCTCTTGTGGGATGGTCAGACCTTTTTTGAGCGCACAGATGAGCAGGCCTGGCACGGAAACCAGGATCTATGCTCGGGTGGCTGTCCCAGTTTCTGTAACTAGAGAATCGCCGATCTAACCCCGCGAACCGCTGTAACGTCTGTGGTCAGCAAGGCTTCGCTATGCTCGCTGTGAGGAGCCCTGCTGACCTTGATCCTGTTGCCGGGCTACAAGCGCATCGACTTCTTCAGGATTATGTGGGAAGGGAACGGCGAGGAAGCCTGGACCCAATGCAGGAGGTCGCCTGGATGAAAGTGTGCAAACCACTCATCCTCCGTATGCGGATACTGGCTCTTCTCGGCATTCTGGCGGTGCTGGGATATGGCTGCCACGATCCCGGGACGCCACTCGCGGAAGCCCCGGAAACGGCCGTCTTGCCGCACGAGGAAAGCACGGGGGCATCAGCCGACACGGTTGACCCTAAAACAGTTCACATCAAGTTCTTGTGCTCGGAACCCTACGATGAGTTCGCGGACCTGGCTCAGCAGTTCCAACAGATGCACCCGGACATCCGGATCCAGATCGTCCCTCTCGAGGATGTCTTGCTTCCTGCTCAGTGGGACCTTACGCCGGTGGAGATGCTCCACAAGGCCGTGGCAGCGGCTGATACATCGATTCTGGGGAGTGTCGTAACGCGAGAAGGAACGCGCCAGGGCCTCGTTCAGGATCTATCGCCGTTTATCGAGAGCGATCCTGACTTCGGTCGGTCGGACTTCGTTACGGGAACGCTTGAGGCATTCGAGTGGGACGGTGGCGTTTGGGGTATCCCTGCTCGCGTGGACCTCATGCTTCTTTTCTGTGACAAGCCAACCTTCGATGAGGCCGGGGTAGCCTACCCTGATCCAGCCTGGAATCGTAACGACTTTCTGAGCACGGCCCAGCAACTGGTCGTGCGTAACGGAAGCGGCGAGGTTGCCCGTTACGGCTTCGCCAATCCCGACACAGCGCTGGTTCCCGCGTTCGTCGAGGGCATATCGGATACTTACGTCCAGGATCTCAATGGCCCTGACATGCCCAGGTTGGATGCACCCGATGTGGTCGAGGCCCTGAAGTGGTTCACCGATCTTGCCGAGATCTATGGGGTTATGCCGCCCCAAAGTGTTATCACACAGGCTACGATCCAAGACGGTCGCGCCATCATGACCTGGTACGAAGCCTGGCTCAAGCCGCATCGAGTGGCGATGTGGCCTGGCCTGATCTCCCAGTACTGGCACTATTTCGACTCGCCGTGGCTTGACTACGACGCCGGTGACCTGGGTTTGGCGCCATTGCCCTTTGGTGGCCGAGGAACAGCCTATCATCAGCCGTGGGGCTATATCATGAGTTCCGGCACCTCACATCCCCAAGAGAGCTGGCTATGGATTGAGTACCTTTCCCGACAGCTTCCATTGGCTAGCCCCGGCGCTATGCCGGCCCGCCGTTCCCTGGTCGAGGCCAGTGACTACTGGTCGCGTTGGGGTTCGGAAGAGCGTCAGGCCATCGAGGCTTCTCTGGGCCACCTTATGGCCGTTCGTCGAGGGGATATGATGGTCAGTGAGCTCGTCCGCGCGGCTGACACGGTCTTTGGAGGAGAAACGGCTGCGCACGCTCTGGACACAGCTCAGGCCAATGTCCTGGCGGCCTACACCACACTCGCGCAAATGGAGCCGGTCGAGGTAGAGGTAGCCTCTGACGAAAGCGAAGATGACGGCGTGACTGTCGTGACCTTCGAGGTTCGAAGGTATGATCCCGGTCATACTCTCGCCGATCTTGCGGAGCGCTTTCATGCCGAAATGCCTGATATCCAAGTGAAAGTCACGGAAGCAAGTTCCGGCTCCACCCCAGACTGCTTCACAGATTCCGTCGCTGTGCTGCGCGAGCTCGACACTGACAACACACTGCCTCTCAACCTTCAGCCTTATATAGACACGGAGGGCTCTCCGATTCTCGATGAGCTCTACTTCGTTGACGTCTTTCGTCATAAGGGAGAGCTCTATGGATTACCCGCGCTGGCACAGCCTGAGGTGCTGTTCTACAATCAGGAGCTATTCGATGCGGCGGGGCTCGCCTACCCCAGACCCAACTGGACTCCGCAAGACTTCTACTCGGCTGCACGACTGTTGACGCACGATCGAGCAGGAAGCCCACACTATGGCTTTCTGCCGCTGTCAGAAGCCATCGTCGACTTGCCGCTGTTCATGGCAATGGACCACGTGGAGCTCTGGGATGCTCAGGGACGGCCACGGTTTGACGCCCCGGATGTTGTCGAAGCCATCACGTGGTACACGGCGCTTATTCGCGAAACTATGCCAGCGTTTGTGATGACGTGGGATGAAATCGCCAGGAGCCAACGAGTGGACCTGATCAACAGCGGGCAGAGCGCTATGTGGACCGCTTATCTTGGCACCGGTACGCTACCCAACGCCCTGCCTGAAGCGGCCAACACCTTCAGGATGGTTCCCTTTCCAGGTGGCAAGGCCAGGATGAACTACGAAGGGCTCTTCATCCGTGCGGGGACCTCAACGGAAAAGGCTCAGGCCTGCTGGGAGTGGCTGAGATATGCAGTTGCGCATCGACCGATCACGCCTGGTATGGGCATCCCGGCGCTCCGGGCGACCCTTGCGTCGGACGGGTTCAGAGCACAGGCCGGTCCTGGTGTCATGGCAAGCTATCGGGAGTTGGTCCAGGCCAGGCCCCTCAGCATGCCCAGCACTCCGGACGCGCAGAGGCAACTGGACACCTTGAAAGAGGCTCTATCCCGGATTCTCGAGGGCGCCACACCTCAAGCCGCCCTGGGAGAAGCACAGAGCAGGGCAACGCGCTAGATGAAAATGCAGAAAGCGTGGCCGGCACGCCGGCTCATCCTGAGCCTACTGGTACTCATAACCGCCTGCCAGCAGTTGCCCATCGAATCCACCCCCGCTGCTCCCGCGATATCCCTCACGTTCATGGCGCTATCGTCGAACGTGGCGCATTACGAGCAGTTGGCGAAGCAGTTCACGGCGCAGCACCCTACCATTCAGGTTCAGATGCTGGATTCTGAGACGTTGGACCTGGCCTCCCAGACTTACAACACCCCGGAAAGCCTCTTCCGGACGCTGGCCGCTAACGCCGACGTCTTTCTCTTCGATCGTATGGCGCCGGAGGTGTTGAGCCAGGGGGGATACGTCCACGACCTGTCCTCGCATGTGGCGCAGGATGCAGCTTTCGATACCGACGATTTCTACCCCGATCTCCCGTCCCGCTACGAGGTTGATGGAGGCACGTGGGGTGTCCCCGCCGGGGTCATCCCGCGTGTCATCTACTATGACCGGACCCTCTTCGACGCTGCCGGTGTCGCCTATCCGGAGCCGGGCTGGACGTGGGACGAGTTCCTGCTCGTGGCCCAGCACCTCACCAGGTCCGAGATCGAACAGTGGGGATTCGTGGAACGCTACGGCTACACCAGCGCCGGCGCATTCCTGTTGCAGCACGGCGCCACACGGACGTCGCTAGGCGACCCGGGGTTCGACGACCCGGTCGCTGCCGAAGCCCTGGCC
>JAXDDP010000061.1:0-5970 GCA_034676785.1 Anaerolineae bacterium
TCCGGGAAAGGAGTTGCACGATGTCTTCACGCAAGATCGCCGCCTACGGCACGTGGGCCTCGCCGATCACCTCGGATCTCATTGTCTCACAAACCATTGCACTGGGTTCGCCGCTGCTCGACGGTACCGACACCTACTGGCTAGAAGGCCGCCCAGCCGAGGGCGGACGGCAGGTCGTCGTCAGGATGTCAGCGGATGGCAAGACAAGCGATGTGACGCCGCCCCCTTTCTATGCACGCACCCGCGTTCACGAGTATGGCGGTGGTGCGGTCCTGATCCATCAAGGCACCGTCTACTTCTCCAACTTCGCCGACCAGCAGCTCTATCAGGTCCAGAGCGGGCGTGTGCCACACGCCCTAACGCCACCCTCACCGATGCGGTTTGCCGACTGTGTGATGGATGTCGGGCCAGGGCACACATCCCGAGAGGGGCGCCTCGTATGTGTCCGCGAGGACCATGGCGATGCCGCGCTAGCGCACAACGACGGCGATCCGGTTAACACGATCGCTGCAGTGTCGCTTGTTGACGGTTCTCAGCGCGTCCTGGTCGCAGGCAACGACTTCTACGCAGCCCCCCGGTTGAGCCCCGACGGTCATCGCCTGGCCTGGCTGACGTGGAACCACCCGAACATGCCGTGGGACGGCACCGAGCTATGGGTGGCCGATCTCGATGAAGAGGGCTCGGTGATCGATCAGCGCCTCGTGGCCGGGGGCCCTGACGAGTCAATCTTCGGGCCAACGTGGTCGCCAGATGGCGTCCTGACCTTCGCCTCCGATCGTTCGGGATGGTGGAATCTCTACCGTTGGGAGCACGACGCATCCCTACACTGCATCCTGAAAATGGAGGCCGAATTTGGTGTGCCTCAGTGGGGGCTTGGGCTATCGACCTATGCCTATGTGGCGGCCCCTACCATCGTCTGTGTCTATTCCCAACAGGGGATCGACCATCTGGCGCTTCTTGACGTGGCAACAGGAGCCCTTCGACCGATCGATACGCCCTACACCAGTATCGCGGGAGTCTCGACAGATGGCCAACGCGTCGTGTTCCGCGGTGGTGCACCCAACCTGTCGGGAGCGATTGTCTCTATCGATCTCACGTCGGGCGCACATACCATTCTCAAACGCTCCACGTCACTCGACATCGATCCTGCCTATCTTTCGGTGCCAGAGTCGCTAGCCTTTCCGTCCGAAGAAGGCCGGACGGCCTATGGGCTCTTCTATGCTCCAAGAAACCGGGACTTTGCGGCTCTGGTCGGCGAAAAGCCGCCGCTAATCGTCTTCAGCCACGGAGGCCCCACAGGCGCCACATCGAGCGCACTCAGCCTGAGCATCCAGTTCTGGACTAGTAGAGGCTTCGCGGTACTCGATGTGAACTATGGAGGCAGCTCTGGCTATGGGCGTGCGTATCGCAATCTCCTGCGCGACCGCTGGGGCGTTGTCGACGTCGACGACTGCGTCAAGGGAGCTCAGTACTTGGTCGCACAAGGGCGCGTCGATGGCGAACGGCTGGCAATTCGCGGTGGCAGCGCAGGAGGATACACAACCTTGAGCGCGCTTACCTTCCGAAACGTGTTCCATTGCGGGGCCAGCCACTATGGTGTGAGTGACCTCGAAGCGCTGGCGCGCGATACTCACAAGTTCGAGTCTCGCTATCTCGACCGCCTGATCGGTCCCTACCCGGAGCGAATCGATCTCTACACTGCCCGCTCACCAATCCACCACATCGAGGGGCTCAGCTGTCCCGTGATCTTCTTCCAGGGGCTTGAGGACCGCGTGGTGCCGCCAGCGCAGGCGGAGACGATGGTGAAAGCTCTGGATGAGAAGGGAATCCCCGTGGCGTACCTGGCTTTCGAGGGCGAGCAACACGGCTTCCGCCGGGCGGAGAACATGAAGCGCGCGTTGGATGCCGAGTTGTACTTCTACGGGCGCATCTTCGGGTTTGCGCCCGCGGACGCTATCGAGCCGGTATCGATTCGCAACCTGTAGGTGGCACAGACCGGGTAGCCTCCCCAGCAGGAGTCCTGATCCTGCCGTTGGGCTGTTCGCGCGACACCGTAGGTTGACGCTGACCCATTGCCCTTTAGAATAGGTGACACCCGCCGTCCAACGTTGAGGGCGTTGGACGGATCTAGACAGAAGGAGCGAGCATTGATCCAAGACAAACAAGCCAGCATCGGCCCTAACCCTGCCCTTCACGATGTGCTCATGTTCAGCGGGCAAGCCCACCCCGCTCTCGCACAGGCCATCGCTACCTACCTCGGGCTTGAGCTCTCGCCGACCACGATCACCAAATTCTCCAACGATGACTACTATGTACAGCTGGGGAGGAGCGTTCGCGGCAAGCAGGTCTTCATCGTCCAGCCTCTCTCGCCGCCGTGCAGCGACAACCTGATGGAGTTGCTGCTGATGTTGGACATCGCACGCAGCGGAGCGGCCAAGGACGTCTGTGCCGTCATCCCGTACTTCTCCTATGCACGATCCGACAAGAAGGATGCCCCCCGCATCTCGATCGCAGCACGTCTCGTCGCCGATATGCTGGTCACAGCAGGGGCGACGCAGGTCATCACGATGACGCTGCACTCGCCACAGGTGCACGGCTTCTTCACGGTGCCAACCGACCACCTGACGGCGCACTCAGTCTTCCTGGAACACCTCCGTAAAAAGGATCTGAGCAACTCGGTGCTGGTGGCACCTGATGTCGGGCACGCCAAACGCACGGGGAAGCTCGCCAAGGCATTGAACGTGCCAATGGCGGCAGGAGAGAAAGATCGCCTGAGCGACAACAACGTCACGATCACCGGGATCATGGGCGATGTTCGCAACAGGGATGTGATTGTCGTCGACGATGAGATCGCCACCGCCGGCACCATCGCCGAAGTCGTGGCCAAGATGCAGCGCGAGTACAACATTCGACGGGTTACCGTCGTCGGCACACACGGGCTGTTCACGGGTCCCGCAGTAGACCGTCTCAATGCCATCGACGCCATCGACGAGATCCTCATCACAGATACGGTGCCACTTCCAGAAGATCGCCGACCAGAGCGGTTGAAGGTGCTCTCGGTCGCGCGGATTTTCGGCGAGGTCATCCGCTGTAATGTACAGGGAGAGTCGGTCGGCACACTCTTCGAGTTCTGGCCCACGTCTTGAGGCCGTGCGCAGCTACGCCAGGGATGGAGGGATCGAGTGACGATAGAAGTGTCAGGCGCCGAGACTAACCAATTGCTGCCTCCAGACGCGGATCCGGAGAATGCCGGAGGCTGGCGGGCGTTTGCCACGCTGGGTGAGTTCCTGCGCGATGACGGCTGGCACCCGCAGCGGGTGGAAGCGCAATCCACATATCGCGTCTACTTCTCGGGCGAACACGGTGACGTGCGCTGCTATGCACAGGTTCGTGTGGATCTCGAGCAGTTCCTGTTCTACGTAGTCGCCCCGATCAAGGCGCCCGTGGCTGTCCTACCGGCGGTCGTGGAGTACATCACACGCGCCAACTTCGGACTCCGGATCGGTTGCTTCGAACTTGACTACAGCGACGGCGAGATCAGGTTCAAGAGCAGCCTGGACTTCGAAGGCGAAGCGCTGACACCAGCATTGATCAGGAACGCGATCTACCCTGCGGTTCACACGATGGACTTCTATATGCCGGGGTTACTCGCAGTGATGTACGGCAACAAGACACCCGAAGAAGCCATCCACGAGATAGAGGGGCAAACAAGTAGCGGAGGAGGCGAGGGATGACCCTATTCAAGATAGCCACGTTCAACGCCAATTCGATCCGTGCACGCCTCGACCAGATCCTGGGCTGGCTGGAACGCGAACAGCCCGACGTGCTCTGCATCCAGGAGACCAAGGTCCAGGACGCGGATTTTCCCCGCGAGCCGATCGAGGCCGCCGGCTACAACGTCGTCTTCGCTGGACAAAAAGCCCACGCTGGCGTCGCAACCATCAGCAAACAGGCGCCAACAACAACGCAGGCTGGGTTTGACGACGGCAGTGACGCCCCGCGCCTGCTCTATACACAGATCGCGGGTGTGCACGTCGTTAACACCTATGTACCCCAGGGGCGCGAACCCGATCACAGCGAGTTCCAGCGCAAGTTGGCCTGGTTCCACACTATCCGAGCGTGGCTGGAAGCGCGCTTCACACCCACGGATCCGGTGATCTGGCTAGGGGATCTCAACGTGGCCCCGACCGACATTGACATCTACGACCCTGTGGGGCTGCGCACTCACGTGGACTTTCATCCCGACGCGCAGGCCGCGCTGGAGCATGTGCGTACGTGGGGCTTCATCGACGTCTTCAGACGCCACCATCCCGATGAACCCAACCAGTACACCTACTTCGACTACCGCGCGCGGAATGCGATCGAGCGCAACATCGGCTGGCGGATCGACCACATCTGGGCCACGCCGGACCTGGCTGCCGCGTCTACGGCGTCGTGGATTGACGTGGACGCGCGACGCGCGGAACGACCGTCGGATCACACGTTGCTCGTGGCGGAGTTCTCGCTGCCGGGTAGTATCTAGAGACGCCGCAGTCCAAGCCATCCGGCGCCCGACGGGTGGTCCGTCTGCAGGAGCAGCGGGATCCGACTACACTGTCCGTTCCAGGGTTCGAGATGGGCAATCAGAGAGGGACGATTAGGAGATCCGCAGCAGCTGGGCGACCCACTCGATCCCCCGGTGCCCCGCCCAGGCCGCGATGGTGGCCTTGATGGTCTTTCCAAGCCAGGTGGCGATCATAAAGCGCCAGAGGGGATAGCCTACCAGGCCTCCGGCCATAGCCGCCAGGTCAAAGAAGGGAATCGGGAAAAGCGACAGCACGAAGATCGTAAGATCGCCATTGCGCGCCATATAGCCTTTCAGGCGCGCGTAGAGGCTGTGCTGCTCCGCAATGTCTTCCACGGCATAACCCGCGACATAGCCCGTCACCTCTCCCAGCGCGTCACCGAAGCCCGCTGACAGGCCCGCCCCCCAGGGATTGAGCACTGCGCCCATCGTGAAGGTGAAGGCGAGATGCGGGATCGGCAGAAGCACAGTCGAGCTCCCGATAAGAGCCATGAGGAAGACGCCGGCGTAGCCCAACGTCTGGAACCAAGCGACGCTGAACTCGTCGCGCAGCACCAGGGCGGCGATGGCGACCGCAGCGATGATGAGGAAAATCCCAATCCGTAGAAGTGCCCTGCGCGGCAGGGCATGAGCAGGAGATGGAACCGGCTTGGTCTCCATCACGCACGCCCACCAGGACGATCCAGTTTTGCATCAGGAGCAAGAGGGCCGTCGAAGTAGGGCACGCAGGCGCCTAGGACGGCTGGATGGATGAACATCCGAGCATCGTAACACATTTCCCCGGAGAGGCCAGCCGATCGTGGTCCCTTCGAGGGTAGCCAAAGGGGCATATGCCATGCCGAACACAACTAACAGCCGGACACGCGCACTTCTCCAGGCGCTGTTGGTCACCTTCCTCTGGTCGACGTCGTGGGTGCTCATCAAACAAACGCTCACCGAACTGCCGCCCCTCATCTTTGCGGGGCTACGCTACACACTGGCAGCGGTCGTGTTGTTGCCAGGGCTCTTTCGACGCCGCGCCGAGGTTCGTGCGCTAACGCGTGCAGACTGGCTACGGCTGGTCGCGTTGGGGTTGGTGCTCTACACCCTGACACAAGGGGGTCAGTTCGTAACGCTGCGCCACCTTGAAGCCGTCACGTTCAGCCTGGTGCTGAACTTCACCAGCGTCCTGGTCGCCCTTGCCGGGATATGGACGCTGCACGAGCGGCCAGGCCGACTGCAATGGCTGGGCGTGGCCCTCTTCGGTGTGGGCGCGATCGGCTACTTCTGGGGTGGCGCGGCCCTGACCGGACGCACGCTGGGGTTGGTGCTGGCGTGCCTCACTATGGGTGCCAATGCCGGAGCGTCCTTACTGGGACGATGGGTGAACCGGGGGCAGCGCCTGACACCGCTCGTCGTCACCGGTA
>JAXDDP010000063.1:0-9335 GCA_034676785.1 Anaerolineae bacterium
GGCCGAACACGGCGCAGCACGGCTCGAGACGGCGCTCTTCCCCGACCATCCTTCCCAGAGCTCTGACGGGCAGTCCTACAAGCGACTGTTGCTGCAAGCCGGCGACCACGGCGTCACGTGGTCGCTGTTGGCGGACCAGGTGGTGACCGTGCTCGCACGTGATCTGGGACTGCCTGCCGCGCAGGGGCGCTTCGTCTGGCTCTTTGTCAACGGGTCCTCGTGGGGACTCTATCGCCTGACCGAGCGTGTGGACCGGTTTATGGTTGCGGACAACCTCGATGTCGGGGCCGCGGACGTTGTGCAGGAGGGGGATGCGCGCGATGGGTCGGACGTCGAGTGGGAGGCGCTCATCGACGCTGCCGGCTCGGTTGATCTCTCCGATCCTGAAGGCTACGCCGCCTTCGCTGCCCAGATCGATCTGGCAAGTTTCATCGACTTTGCCGTCCTCAAGGCCGTCTTCGGGTTCCCAGGAGACGCACTCGTGGCCGTGCGCCCCCAGGGCGGACGCTGGTTCTTCGCCTTTGAGGGTGGGGCGCCCTTCGAGGGGAGCGGGCAGGATTTCGATGCGCTGTACAAAGCGCTGATGGCCAATCCTGCCTTCCGTCGGACCTTTGTCATGCGGCTCGCCGATCTGCGCAACACGGTCCTGGCTCCTGCGTCGATCGAGAGCGTCCTGTCCGTCGTCTCTGCTGGTGTGGCCGAGAGCTTCGCCTACGAGCGAGGCCGATGGGCCGGTGTGCCCACGTGGGAGGAGGAGGTGGCAGCCCTGGGCGTCTCTGTCCAGGACCGGGCGGATCAACTGGCGACCAGCCTGGGTGTGGATGTGCCGCTGCGCCTGTCTGAGGTGCCCGATACGATGGGCCGGCTTTACGTCAACGGACATTCGGTTCCAGCGAGCACAGGTGGCTGGGCGGGGTGGTACGCTCCGGGCACGCGCCTGGACGTGATCGCGGTCCCCGCGCCCGGCTATGCCGTCGCCGGCTGGAGCGGTGAGGGGGAGGCTGCGGGGGCGGTAGGCAGCCGCTTCGTGTTCACGGTGACCGAGCCGATCACGGGGACTGCGCTGTTCACCCCGGTGAGCGGCGATCTCCCGCGACCCGGCCCTGACGACGTGGTCATCAACGAGCTGTGGATCAACGACGACGGCACGCGGTATAGCTCCCTGGGACATCTGCCGTTGGAGGGCGACTGGGTGGAGCTGCTTGTGCGCGCTCGAGGTGGCGTCGATCTGCGGGGTTGGCGCCTCACCGATAACGACTCGAAGGACGGCGATGCGGAGGGGACGCTCATCTTCCCGGAGAGCGAGGCGTTCGGCGACGTGCCGTGCGGCACCGTGATCCTGATCGTGGCTACGGACACGCCTGGCAATGCCGCGGCGTTTCCGCGCGATGACCTGGACGCGCGCGATGGCACGCTGGTGCTCTACGTGGGCAATGGGACGCTCGATACCTGGAGCGAGCCCGGCTTCGCCCTGGGCACTGGCAATGACGCTCTGGCGCTCCTTTCCGCCGATGGCACGGGCATCGACTTCGTGGCTGAGGGGCGCGAGGCGACGCCGTGGACGTTCGGGGTGTTGGCCGATGGGGTGACCTTCGACACGCCCTTCAGCCGGCTGGGCGCCGATGACGGCGCCGCCTTCACCGGGACAGGAAGCAACGACACCCTGGATGGGTGGATCGTGGACCCGCCCGCATGCGCCTCGGAGGACGGGCGCTGCTACGGCGTGCGGACCGTCGTCACACCCGGCGCGCTCAACCCCGGTCAGGCGGGCTACCGGCTGTGGTGCGCGCTGCAGCAGCTGGGGCGCCCGTGATCCGGGGACCCCGCGCTCAGGCCTGCACCTTCGATCAAGGATTCGCCGTTTGGCTGTATCCCAAAGCATCGCCCTGAAAGTGGGCTGAGGTGCGGCCGGACGTGTCGACCGAAAAGACAATGTTAGCAGGAGGCCTTCGTTCACCGGAATGATAATGTTACCGAGGGACCACACCTCCTTAGGGGTAGCTTAAGAATCGGAAAGGGTCTCAAAGACATCCTCAGGGTCCTCTGCGGTCTTGCCTGGGAGTTGGAAGAGCGCCTCCAGTTGATCCAGGATCTGTTGCTGCAGCGTACGCGGGTTGGTGATGTCGACGCGCAGTTGCAGCCGGTGACGTTGTTGAGGGTCCAAGACGTGGGCGTCGCAGACGCGTTGCCAAGGCGTAAGGGCCGTGTAGCGGCGCCGGATGCGCTCTGAATGGTCATCGGTGGCCGGGAGGGTTTGCTTGCTGCTGAGACGCAGGGCCAGCTGGAAGCAGTTGTTGAAGAGCCATAGCTGTTGGTAGAGGCGCTCCAGGGCTTGCGTCTGGGCGACGGTGTCGAGACGCAAGTTACCTACGTAGTAGCGCACCAAGGAGCTGTTCTTCTGCTCCACAAAACGGTTGTCGTTCTTCTGGTAGGGACGGCTGCGGGAGATCTCGATCTGCGGGTAAGCGGCCTAGAAGCGAGCCATATGGCTGTTGAAGAACTCGCTGCCATTGTCGGGATGCAGGCCCAGAATGGGGAACGGTAGGCGCGCCAAGATGCGGCGAAAGCCGTCTTCCGTGACGCGATAGCTGCGCCCCAAGAGCGCCACCCGTTCACTCCAGCCGCTGGCCACGTCGACCATCTGGAGTGAGTGGACATACTCGCCGTGACTGGTCGGGCCACAGTGATGCACCAGGTCTACCTCGAAGTAACCGGGACAGCGGATGTCCCCCGGCAAGCGACACATCGGAATGTCTTGCAGGAAAGGATTGGAGGGCCGCGGGGCGGGGCGTGGAATCCGCGGTTCATCCTGGCGGAACTGCTGCAGGCGCTCCTGTACGGTCGTCAGGCCTACCGTGGCCAACTGGGCCTTCAGGGAGGCGGTGAGGTCTACTTCGCCGTGCGCCGCGAGTTGCGCGGCTAGGTCTACCAGATTGGGGTGCAGGCGTTCGGCGCAGATGCGCCCATAGCTCTCATAGATGCAGCGGAGTGCCGCATCGAAGTCCGCCTTGTAGGTGCGACCGCGCTGGTGTTGCCGGGAGTGGCGCTCCAGGGGGCCGTGCAAGAGCCGGATCAGGCTCTTGCGGTGGCGGCCGGTAACCTGTTCCATATCGTCGAGCATCCGCCCTTTCTGAGTCTGGTTGGCTTGTTCATACGCTGGGCGCATCTTGCGCAGGTACTTGTACACTTCGTCGATGGTCATCTTGTCGTCTGTGGTCATCATTCCTCCGGGTAACATTATCATTCCGAGGAACGATGCCCTCTGGGTAGCATTTTTGGACCGGACGTGCGTGCGTGTTGACTAGCGCCGCGCTCCTGGTACGATTGGCTTGCTATCGGCTGCGTGGGACGTGGCCGATGCAGAGAACCCAAGGAAAAGTGCCAATGGCTCGATCCGAGCGGACGCACCGAGAGACGCACAGGGTACGCCGGCTCTTTGCGCCGCTGCCGGCATTGCTTCTTCTGTTTGCGATGGCTACCTATGGGTCGCATGCGCTTTCGTTCACCGCAGATGAACCACTCCATCTGATTGCCGGCTACGCGTTCTTGCAGGAGGGCAAGTCCTCGATCTGGATGATGGACATCCATGGGCATCCTCCTCTCGTCAACGCGTGGTCAGCTCTCCCTGTGTACATCGCCGAGCCGAATATCCCATTGGCATCGCTATACGGCTGGGGGTGGGATGTTCACGTACTCGAACAGGCAGCGCTGCAGCATTTCGTTCCCCCGGAGCGCTACGAAGCTGCGGCACGGATTCCCATCGTTCTGCTCACGATCGTGCTCGCTGCTGCCGTGTACCGGTGGGCGCTGGATTGGTGGGGAATGGCCGGGGCGCTGACCACGGTAGGCGTGTTGATCTTTGATCCAACCCTACTGGCACACGGTCGGCTGACCACCACCGATGTGGGGCTCGTCTCTCTCGGCACCGTCGCTACCATATGCACCATTCGCTGGTGGCGCTGCCAGCGTTGGCGCTACGCGGTAGTGCTTGGGGTACTTCTGAGTGCTGTGAGCCTGGCAAAGGCATCAGGGGTCTTGTGGGTAGCAGCCCTCGCCCTGTCATCGGCTGCGGTTGGGCTGTGGAGGCGTAAGCCGTTACGCTTCTGGGGCCAGGGTCTGGCTATCGGCGTCGTGGGCCTGGTCGGTATTTGGGCGTTCTATGGTTTCTCCATCGGCTCGGTTGGTGCCTTTCCCGTCCCGGTTCCTGCTGCCAGTCACTGGAGAGCGGTGCTGATGCAGACCGACAGCGTCGATCATCGCCTCGTCTTCGCGTTTGGACAGCGCAAGACGGGTCGTTGGTGGTGGTACTTCCCCGCTGCTTTCGCAATCAAGAACCCCATTCCGCTGATCGTGGCGCTGATGGCGTCGCTCGCACGGCTATGGCGCATGAGGCTGCCGGCGGAGCGGCTAATCGCTATCGGCGTATGGCCGTCCCTCTACACCGTACTGGCCATCGGCATCGGCATGAACATCGGTTACCGCCACATGCTCCCCGTTCACCCTTGGATCGCACTGACGATTGGCGGAGGCGCCGCCTGGTGGCATCAGTCTTGTGGTCGCCATCGCGAAGTCGGGAAGCTGTTTATGCAGAGAGCAGCAATGCTGGGCATGAGCATATGGTATGTCGTGGGTACGCTCCGTGTCTGGCCATACGAGGTGGCCTTCTTCAACGAACTGGTGGGTGGTCCCGACCAAGGGCATCGCTATCTGGTGGCGAGCAACCTGGATTGGGGCCAGGGCTACAAAGCCTTGAGGAGCTATATCGACAGGACCGCCGATGATCGTCGACCGATGCTCTCCGCCAACTACCGAACCTTACCTCCTACTCTCTACGGGGTCGACGCCGATCGGTTGCCACCGGGTGAGGCAACGCAGAATCTCGCAGCTCCCCTTCATCCTGCTCCAGGTCTATATGCCCTGAGCATTATGTCGGTCCAGTTGGGCTGGCCGGCCGATCAGGACCTCTATGCTTGGTTTCGTGAGTTGGAACCAACAGCCAGACTTGGGTACTCGTTTTTCGTCTACGATGTCCGCGAGCCACCGGTGGGTTGGGTGGCCCAGTGCACCGTACCTACCGGTCCACTTACGGCACATCAGATAGCCGAGGGCTTCGGCTCCAATGAGGTCAGGGTCATTCCGTTCGATTGCAGCCAGAGCTGGATCTATCCGGCCGTCGGCGGCTACGCCGGTGCCTACGCGTTGCATGCTGACCACGTGCAGCAGCGCGAGGGGGTGCTCTGGCGACAGCCGCGTCGACCGGTACCGACCGACCCGTTCCTGCAGCGACGCCTGTCTGACGCGCGGTTATCGGCGGATCTTGGCCGCGGCACAAGCACGCGACCGGGCCTAGTCCTGTATGAGCACGTTCGCTCTCCAACGATGCCGGAGTCGACGAGCGTCATCCTGCAGGCCGCTGAACAGACGGCAGAAGCCGCGAAGGTCAACGCGAGACTGCCTGTCTCCTTTGATGGTGGGCTCGACCTCGAAGGTGTCATCGCGTATCCGGATCAGAGTGTGTATGTCGTTGAGACGTGGTGGCGTGTAGCCTCCTCCTCTGCGTTTCCTGCGCGGCCGTTCTCCATAATGGGGCACTTGCTGTTGGAGCCAGGCCAGGTTATGGTGGGGGACGGTATGGGAGTCGCCAATCAGGATCTCCTACCAGGAGACAGGATTGTGCAGGTGCACAGATTCTCTGCGGTCGATGGGCAGGTCGTGTGGTTCCGCGCAGGGGTCTACTGGTTGGACACATTGGATCGCTGGTCCTGCTCTAGCATGCCCGATGCAGATGCAGTGTTCGTTCGGCTGGGGCCGTCGGAATGAGGATGGTCGTGCGTCGAGGGCTACCGTTGGCCTTGCTGCTAGTATTGTGGTCTCTGCTGACGCTGGGGAGTCGGGGCGTGTCCCTGACGATGGATGAACCGCTGCATATCGCAGTGGGGTACGCGTTGCTGGCACGGGGGCTGGATGCCAGCTGGCTACTACTAGTACACGGTCATCCGCCGTTGCTCAATGCCCTGGAGGCGTGGTTGGTCTATGCCCAACAACCAAACATCCCTGTGGAGCGCTTGATTGGCTGGGGAGAGAGTGTGCTCACTTACGTCGACGGCGTGATGCCCTATCTGCTGCCGCTGGAACGCACCGAGGTGCTTGCCCGCACGCCGGTGATGCTCCTCACGGTGGCGCTGGGCTCACTGGTCTACCGTTGGGGACGTAGACTGCAGGGCGTCACAGCCGGCGTGCTGGCTCTGTTGCTGTTCGGTTTCGACCCCCTAGTCCTGGCTCACGGACGCCTCGCCACGACTGATGCCGGTGTGACGATGTTCGGGACGCTATTCCTCTACGTGTGCTGGCGGTGGTACCGCACCAGGCGGTGGCGCTGGTCGATCGCTGCCGGAGTCACCGCGGGGGTTGTGCTTCTCAGCAAGTTCTCGGCGGCTCTGTACGTTGCGGCCTGGCCGATGGTGGCATTGGTCGCGATCGTCGGAAGCGTCAGGGCGTACCCGCCGACCGCTCGGGGCGAGGCTTGGCGTCAGGTGGTGGTGACCTTGGTGCACTCCCTGGTGACTGGACTGATCGCGCTCGTTCTGATCTGGGCGGTCTATGGGTTCACGTCCGGCCCGGTGCGCGGCCTACCCGTGGCTTTGCCGTTGCCTGCACCGGTCTACTGGGAGGCCTCCATCACACAGGCCATGAGCGCATCAGATCGCTTGTTCGTCGCCTTCGGTGAGCAGCGTTTCGGCACGCGTTGGTGGTACTACCCACTGAATGTCCTGATCAAGAATCCGGTGCCGCTCCTCTTGGTTGCGTTCGTGGGGGCCTACAGCTATCTGCTGCTCTCGCGGCGCAGCCGGGGCTGGTGGCTGTTGCTGGCATTCCCTGTCGTGTATGCGGCGGTGGCGATCTGTGCCGGCATGAACGTGAGCTACCGGCATATGCTGCCCGTGCACCCCATCATGCATGTAGTTGCTGCATCTGCACTGGTCGCGTGGCGGCGCCGGCTGTACGGATCCCGTCGGACCAAGTTACATCTCCTCACCGGGAGCCGCGGATTTGCCGCGACAGGGGGCGACCAGCAGAAGTTGGGTCTGGTTCTGCGCGGGGCCCTGCCGTTGGCGGGAGCGGCGGGCTTAGTCTTCTGGTACGTCCTGGGCACGCTGGGGACCTTTCCGAACGAGCTGACCTACTTCAACGAGCTTGTAGGGGGCGCTGCTGGAGCACCCGAGACGCTGGTTGATTACACCCAGGACTGGGGGCAGGGCTATAAGGCGCTACGCGCTTACTTGGCCAGCGAGTGGCCGAGCAGCGAGCCGCGCATCTTCGTCTTCACGCCTGCCCGTCCAGACCACTATGGTATTGCCTATCGGTCTCTCCAGCAGACGACGAGGTTCCACCCCCAGATGGGCCTCTATGTCCTCGGACCTGCCCCGATGTACGGACTCAACGGCCCGGGGCGGGAGCATTTCGCCTGGTTCCGGCACGCCGACGCTACGGCATTCATCGCCCAATCACTCTTCGTTCACCATGTCGACACGGTGGTGGATTGGCTAGCGCAGTGCTCAATCCCCGTCGTACCACTAGACGAGGCGGCGGTGGCTGAGGGGTATGGTCTTCGGCCGGCACGACGGGTCTCCTTCGATTGCACCGTGAGCTGGCTCTATCCGGGCGGGAACCGGCAGGAGGCCCCGGTCGGTCACGACGAAATGGTCGGCGCCTATGCTCTTCACGGACACTTGCTGAGGTGGGAGCGTGGCATGCTTTCGGCGATAGACAAGCCCGTAGCTTCGGATCCGTTCGTCGCCCGCCACCTTGGTGCTCTGCGGTTGGCCTATGACCAGCCAACCCCAGCGGAGCTGCCGGCCTTCGCCATCTTTGAGCGTACGGGTGCCGCTGCGGCTCCGCCTCCCCGCACTGAGCTGGTCGCGGCCTCGATCAACTCCGTCCCACGAGAGCTCATGGCTCGTGAACGTGTCTCCTTCGCCGCCTTCGATGGCCCGCTGACGCTCCTTGACGTGATGGCCTACGATGGTCGACCCGATGTGGATGTGGAGACATGGTGGTGTGTGACTCAGGCACCAATCGATGGACTTTTCTCAGTCTTTGTCCATGCCATCGACGCTAGCGGTGCGCCCGTGGCTGGCGCCGACGGGTTCGGCGTCGCCGGACCTGAGCTTCGGGTGGGTGACGTGGTCGTGCAACGCCACCGCCTGGTGTTGAACGAGGCATCAGGCGCTGAAGGCGAGGATCTCTGGCTTCGCGTTGGCGCCTACTGGATCGACGGCGCGGTGCCAGAGGGCCTCGTCAGATGGGCCGTCTCTGAGGTGCCGGATGCCGACGCTGTGTTCCTCACGCTGGCCGAGAGTTTCGAACGCCCTTGGTAGTGAGCAGCGCGGCGTGGGGGCGTCGGCCTCTCACCTTAGCGCGCGCCGGGGAAGTCGGTGCGGGGCGGCGTGTTTGAGGAGCTCGGCTTCGATCGGGTCCGAGCCCAAGCCGGGGCGGTCCGGCACCTCGAGCTGCCCGTCGACGACCTTGAAGGGGTGTGTCAGCAGGTCGTCGCGCCAGGGAGCGTCATCGACGTCGAGCTCCAAGATCTTGAAGTTGGGGATCGTGGCGCAGAGCTGGGCCGGGATCAACATCGTGAGCGGGCTGTGGCAGTTGTGCGGCGCGTCGAGCACGTCGTAGTCGTGGGCGAAGTCGGCGATCTTCCTGCCCATCGTGGTGCCGTTCCACGCCAGGTCGGGCATGACGACGTCCTGCGCCCGGAGCTCGAGGTAGGGCCGGTAGCCCTGGACACCGAAGAGGCTTTCGCCATGCCAGATCGGCGTCGTGGTGCTGTCGCAGATCACGCGCAGCGTCTGGGGGTCGAAGGTCTCGGTCTCTAGCCACATCATGTCGAAGGGCTCGAGCGCGCGAGCCAGCCTGATCGCCGCGCCGTGCTCGAACTCGAAGGCGATGTCGAGCGCGATCCCCACCGTCGGGCCCCAGCGCCTCGCGGAAGATCCCCACCACCGTCTCGGCGCTACGCAGCTGCAGGAGCAGTGCGTGGCGGCGAACTCGCGTTCCAGGAAGGCTAGCAGGTGCGCGTTGAGGAACTCACTGCCGTTGTCGGGATGCAGTTCGCGCACCGGGAAGGGGAGTTGGGCGAACAGATGGGCCAGCGCATCGGCCACCACGATGTAACTGCGTCCCAGGATCGCCCGGCGCGCGCCCCAGCCGCTGGCGACATCGATGAGTTGCAGCGTGTACACATACTCACCCTCGGTGACGGGACCACTGTGATGCACCAGATCGAGCTCCAGATGCCCGGGTTCGGCGATGTCGCGGGGGATGCGATAGGC
>JAXDDP010000064.1:0-23358 GCA_034676785.1 Anaerolineae bacterium
CACAGCGACACAGCCGGTCAGCCCCGGCTCAAGGGATTGGTAACCCTCGACCAACTCGAGCGCGTAGGGAAATTCAAGGAGCCACCGGTCTTCGAGCCGTTTGCCGATGAATCAGGATGGGAATATCGCAACCACGCCCTCTTCCGCGTCAACAGCGAGGGCAGGCTGGGCTTCCTCTCAGCTCAGAGTCACGATGTCTATCCCGTCGACGACTGCATGATCCTTCACCCACTGCTGAACAGCCTGCTTCGTTCGCTGGATATGACCTATCCCGAACTGGAGTGGATGGAACTGCGTGCCGGGACTGCTACGGGGGATCTGATGCTCCTGTTACAGGCCAAAGAAGAACAGGCACCGTCACTCGAGGTGGATTTCCCGCTTTCGATTGTTCAGGTTGACCACGATGACGCCATCGTACCGTTGATCGGCCTGGACTACATCCTGGAGCGGATCCACGAACGGGAGTTTCGCATCTCGGCTACCAGCTTTTTCCAGGTCAACTCGGCCCAGGCGGCGCAATTGGTGGCCATCGTGATGGGTGCTCTGGACCTCCAAGGGACGGAGCACGTCCTGGATGCCTACTGTGGCGTAGGGCTCTTCACGGCGTTCATCGCCGCGGAGGCCGAACGCGTCACCGGCATCGAGGTGAATCCACCGGCCATCGCCGACGCCAACTACAACCTCGCCGATGCCGACAACGTCGACCTGCTGGAAGGTCCGGTAGAGGAAATGCTCGCGCAGGTCGATGGCACAATCGACGCAGCCGTCGTCGATCCACCCCGGGTAGGACTGGGGCCGGAGGTCATCGATGCGCTCGTCGCTCAGAGGCCAAAGCGTCTGGTCTACGTTTCGTGCGATCCCGCGACACTTGCTCGCGACTGCCAGAGGCTGGCGCGCCAGGGCTACACGCTCGAATGGGTCCAGCCCGTTGATCTGTTCCCGCAGACGTATCACATCGAAAACGTAGCCCTGCTATCATCGACGTAGCGCCGCTATTACTGCAGGTGGCGCCACGCGGAATCCTGGTAATCGCTGGAGTTCAGGTAGTCGGACACGTCCTCAGGATATCCCGACAGGCGTCGCAGGACGCCGTTGAGTGTGACGCAGAAACCCTCACCGCTCAGCTCGATGATGACCTCGCGCTGGCCACCGGATTCCGCCGCATCAGGCTGTACGTGGATGACGTAGTTGACGTCCACGAGGTCCTCTTCTCCAGCATCCGAGTAATCTACGCTCTCGCCCTGCACGCCGCTTGCATGGGCCTCGAGATAGACATTCTTGGCGACTGCGACAAAACTACCCTTCCCGACCGGCATATCCCGTGACAAAGGCAAGGGATTGCCGTCCTCGCCGGGAATAGAATAGTCTGTCCACGCCTTGTCGTCGGTAGTATTGAGAGAAAGCGCAAGGTTATCGGCCACGGCTTCAGCCCCCGCGTCGAAACTGACGTCAACCGGGGCATCGCCCAGCATATCATCGATGAACTCTCCCGCATCCAGGGTCGTCTTCATCCAGAAAACGCCCTGATAGCTGCCTGTCACAGCGCGGTTGTCGTTGGCGTCGATCTTGTGAAGGTAGAGCTCGCACTCGTTATTGGCATAGTAGCCGGGCGCCAATTCGGTCTGCCAGGTACCCGAAGCTTCAATCACGAAGATGCTCGGGTCGTAGAGGCTGCGCGTCGCAGTGGGAGCGACCGTGGGCGCATCCGTAGGCTCAGATGTGGGCGCAGATGGGACCACAGCGGCGGGCGTGGGAGTCGGCGTCACCTCTCCCTCAGGGGGATTGGATTGCTCCTGGCCCTCTGCGCCCAAAGTGGCACTGGGTGCAAGGGTTGGGGTACTTGTCGCGGGTTGATCCGATTGCGAGCCACAACCCCAGAGCAACAGAACCAGACACAGAGAGATAGCGGCGATGATTTTCTTCATAGAGGCGCTCCGTCTTCCGAAAACTTGCCCGCAGTCGAGACAACGCGGGTAGGGCCTACCAGGATCGGGATTGTAGGCGGGCGAGCCTCGTTGTCAACAGCAGACCGGCGCGGCTTTGCAGTACTGGCGAATTCGGGTAGTCTCCTCTCTGTGCCACACCTATGGGTGTGGCAGGCTGGAGATCACAAAGACGCTTTCCTGAGGAGTATGGTGGTATGGACAGGCTAGTTGGAACTATCGCAAGGGGCATTCGCGCGCCCATCGTCCGGATGGGTGACGACATCGTCGAGATCGTGGTCAAGAGCATCCTCGACGCAGCAGAGCACGAGGGATTTGGAATGAGGAATAGGGACGTGATCGCCGTCACCGAAGCAGTGGTCGCGCGGTCACAGGGGAATTACGCCACATTGGATCAGATCAGTGACGACATCCGCTCCAAGTTCGGGGATGAGACGCTCGGCGTCATTTTCCCAATCCTGAGTCGCAACCGGTTTGCGATGTGCCTGCAGGGCATTGCGCGCGGTGTCAAGAGGATCGTGCTGATGCTGAGCTATCCAGCCGACGAGGTCGGTAACAGCCTCGTGGACCTTGACGTGCTGGACGAGAAAGGAGTCGACCCGGGATCCGATGTGTTGACCGAAGCTCGGTACCGCGAGCTTTTCGGCTACACCAAGCACCCGTTCACCGGAGTCGACTACGTCGCGTACTACAAGGAATTGGTCACGAACGCCGGATGTGAAGTCGAGATCATCTTCGCGAACGATTGCCGCGCGATCCTGGACTACACCAGGAACGTGCTCTGCTGCGACATCCACACGCGAGCCCGCACGAAGCGCCTTCTCCGTGCGAGCGGAGCAGAGAAGGTGTTCGGTCTCGACGAGATCCTGAGCGCCCCGGTGAAAGGCAGCGGTTACAACGCGGACTACGGACTACTGGGAAGCAACAAAGCCGCCGAAGATACCGTCAAGCTGTTCCCGCGCGATGGTGGCCCGATTGTAGAAGCCATTCAGCGCAGGATCCTCGAAGCGACGGGCAAGCACGTGGAGGTCATGATCTACGGAGATGGTGCATTCAAGGATCCCGTGGGCAAGATCTGGGAGTTAGCCGACCCAGTCGTCTCACCGGCCTACACAGCGGGGCTCCAGGGACAGCCCAATGAGGTAAAGCTGAAGTACCTGGCGGACAACGAGTTCCCCCACCTCAAGGGGGATGCGCTCAAGGAAGCGATCTCAAACGCCATCCGCAACAAAGAGAAGGACCTGGTGGGAAAGATGATTTCCGAAGGGACAACGCCGCGGCGGCTGACCGACCTGATCGGGTCGCTGGCCGATCTGGTCTCCGGAAGTGGCGACAAGGGAACGCCCATCGTGCTCATTCAGGGTTACTTTGATACCTACGCGGATTGAGAGGCACGACCAGCCCACGGGCAACGAGGCATCCCGGCAGCCAGGACGGTAAACTCAGAGCCGGGTGCCGTATTACCCGTGGGCAACGTTGTGTTAACCACCAGCCGTCCTTTCTGACACCACACTCCCTACAAGGATGACATAGTGAGAAAAGCCACCTACGAAGACACCTTGCGAGCGTGCTTTCTCGCCTACGGCTCGGAGGCGATCGTCAACAACCTGTTGCCGCTCTTCTTCGTGATTTTCCAGCACGAGTTCGCGATCACCTATTCGATGATTGCACAGTTGATCCTCGCCAATTTCGCCACGCAGTTCTTCGTCGACATCCTGGCAGCCAAGTACGTCGACAAGGTCGGACACCGGCTGTCAATGATCTTCAGCCACATCTGTCTGGGGTCGGGACTGATCTTGCTGGCGATACTCCCGAACGTCCTGGCCAACGCCTACATCGGAATGATCATCGCGGTGATGACGTATTCGGTCGGCAGCGCGATCTCCGAGGTGCTGGTGAGCCCGATCGTGGAACTCATCCCCAGCGACGCGAAAACCTCCAGAATGAGCCTGCTGCACTCCTCCTACAGCTGGGGGCAGGTCATCACAATTCTGGCATCGTCGGTCGCCATCAGCCTTATCGGAGCACAGTACTGGTACGTTTTACCTCTGACGTGGGCGTTAGTACCGATCTACAACATCTTCAACTTCGCCCGTGTACCGCTCGTTCCGCCAATTCCAGAGGGCAAGAAGCTCTCGACACGCGGACTCTTCACGTCGAAGCTGTTCCTCGTCGCGCTGGTGCTCATGGTCTGTGCGGGGGCCTCGGAGATGGTCATGTCGCAATGGACATCGCTGTTCGCCGAGGTGGGACTTGGGGTCTCGAAGGTTGTGGGCGACCTGCTCGGCCCCTGCTTGTTTGCGCTGTTTATGGGCATCGGGAGAACGCTGTTCGGAACCTTCGGCGAAAGGCTGAACCTATCAAACTCGCTCGCACTCTGCACGGCGCTGTGCCTGATCTGCATGGTCACGGTCGTGCTCGCCCCAGTGCCAATGGTGTCGCTCCTGGCCTGCGCGCTTACCGGCATCGGCGTTAGCATTATGTGGCCGGGCATGTTCAGCCTCTCTGCACAGTTGTACCCGCGCGGTGGGACAATGATGTTCGCCGCACTTGCACTGGCGGGAGACGTCGGATGCGCCATGGGACCTTGGGTCGTCGGCAGAGTATCCGACCTCTCTCGCCAATCGGAGGGAATTCTGGCGCTCGGCGCGAGGCTAGGACTTGGAAGCGAGCAGGCCGTCCTCCGCTTTGGTCTTCTCGTGGCCATCGTCTTCCCCATGCTGATGTTGGCTGGGATCATGACACTGAGGAAGCAAGCCCCACAACCGGAGTATGGTGTCGTTCCTGCGGTCTCGCTCGACGCGTGACCCACGGTTGTCCACGGGAGGAATCAGCATGCGCATACCGCTCTATCAGATCGACGCCTTCACCGACATGGCGTTCAAAGGAAACCCTGCAGCCGTCTGTCTGCTCCCTGAGCCGGTAGGCGACAGGGTGCTACAGGCGATCGCCGCCCTATGACTTTGTCTCGCGGTTCTTCGCGCCGTGGATTGGTATCAACGAGGATCCCGTCACAGGCTCTGCCCACACCGTGCTGACACCCGACTGAGCGGAACGCACCGGAAAACGCACAATGACCGCCTACCAGGCATCGGCGCGTGGTGGAGACCTGCAGTTGAGCCTGCGGGACGACGCGCGCGTGGATATCACAGGCCGGGCTGTGTTGGTCGCTGAGGGTCAGCTTTTCCTGCCCTCGGGGTAACCCTCAACTACAGAATCTCTACTTGCGATCCGCCGTCGGTCTTGGTGACCTGAATCTGCGTGGGAAAAGCCTCACGTAGCTCATCGATGTGGGTGATCACAAGGATCATGTCGAACTCACCTTCGACAGCCTTCACCGCCTCGACTAAGCGCTGGCGCCCATCCGTGTCCAGCGCGCCGAAACCCTCGTCTACAAAGAGCGAACGTAATCGAACGCCAGCCCGCTGCGCCAGCATGCGTGACAATGCCACCCGGATCGCGAAGTTGATGCGGAACTGCTCGCCCCCTGAGAAACTCTCGTAGGGGCGGGTCCCTTTCTCATCACTAATGATGATGTCCAGCGTCTCGCGGAGATTGCCCGTCTTGGTCTCACGTTGCGTGTCGAACCGGACGTGCATCCTCCCGCGCGTGAGCTGCTGAAGCGTACGGTTAGCATCACGCTCAAGCTCGGGCAACGCGTGCTCGATGATCATGGCTGGGATGCCGTTGACGCCGAAGGCCTCGCGCAGCTCAGTGTAGATGGAGACCTGCTCAGCGAGCCCGGTGCGCTCCTGGCGCATATTCTCGGTGCGATGTGCCAACGCCTCGAGCGCCGCAAGGTTCTGTCTGGCGGCCCCCACGCGCTGGCGTGCTGCTGCCACCTGTTGGCGGACTGCAGCCAGT
Source organism: Anaerolineae bacterium (assembly GCA_034676785.1). GTDB lineage: Bacteria > Chloroflexota > Anaerolineae > B4-G1 > SLSP01 > PWVB01. The sequence goes on from JAXDDP010000064.1 coordinate 5,808, forward strand.
CGCTGCGCTACCGCGGGCGCCTCAGCCAGCAAGGGATTGAGGTCCGCCAGCGCCGCTTCGTGCTCCGAACGCTCCGCATGCAGGACCACGGCGCGCTCCTTTTGCATCGCCATCGTATCCTCCAGGCGAAGGACGGTCTGAGACTCGCTCTCCACCCCCACGCGCGCCTTCTCCAACTCGCGGAGTTCGGTCTCAGCATCTTGAAGCGCCAGGACCCGTGCCTTGGCGTCGGCGTGGGCTGCCGCGTCATACCCCAATTCCGCAAGTCGTGCCAGAACGTCAGCGAGATCCTGGCGCGCTTGTAGCGCATAGTCTTGCCCATCGAGCTGTGCCTGGAGCCCCTGTCTCTGTGCCGAGGCTTCAGCCAGGGCAATGCGCTCTGACTGGGCATAGGCTCCCGCCGCGATCTGCGCCTCAAGTGCGCCAATCTGCTCTGCCAGCAGCACAGATCGACTGCGCGCTGCCTCCGCCTGTTCAGCCTGCTGCTGCAGCCGCGCCAGCACCTGCTCGCGGAATTGGCGCGATCGCAACCGCAGGTCCAACTCTCGAGCCCGCTCCTTCAGTGCTGCCTGACTCGTCTCCAGGTCCCGCAATCGGTCGCGGTTGTCCCGGAACTCATCGCCCATCACCTTGCCCTGCGCCTCGATGTCGGCCAGAAGCTCCTCGCGATGGGTGGTGGTTAGAGGCTGACCGCAGAGCGGACAATCGGCTTCTGCTCCGGCCAGCGCACCAATGCGGGCTTTGATCTCATTCATCGCCTCACGCAACTGTCGATTCCGCTCGGACAGCCGGCTAATTTCGACCTCGCTCGCTTGCTGCGCAGACCGCACCGCCTCACGTTCATCCGCAGCCTCCGTGATCTCCGCCACAGCCGCCTCGGCTGCGTCAAGATCATGCGCCAGGCGGTCGCCCGCAAAACGCTCCGCGAGAAGGGCGTTCTGGGTGCGGAGTTCGGCCAAGGCCCGCTCCAGGGCAGCCAGCCCATCGCCGATCGCACGATCAAGCCGCGTCTCCTCACGCTCCGCCGCGCGTACCTGCTGCAAGAGGACCTCACGCGCAGCGGCAATGTCCGCCTCCTTGGCGGCGCGCTGCTCCTGCAGCTGTGCCGTCAAGCTCAGCTTTTGACCGTGCGCACGCTCCTCGGCCACGGCCTCCTGGAAGGCCGCATAGCGCACGCGGATCTCGTCACTCTGATCCACCAGCTTCTGATAGTAGTCTCGCCGCGCACCACGCTCCGCGGCTTCCGACTGCAGCCGGCCCAACTCGGCCTCGACCTCATCCAGCCTGCGGAGCGTGTCCTCGCGCTGCCGCTGTAGCGCAGATGCCTGCTCACGCAGTCGCGTGAGCTCATCCATCGTCTGTTGCACGGCCGCAAGTTCATCGTCCAGGGCGGCTGCCTCGCGTTCAGCGGCATCCAGGTCAGCCTGGTAGGCAGGGCAATGTGCCAGTTCGGCCTCGATCTCGCCCAGGCGCCGGTCCAGTTCGCGCATCTGACCCTGAGCAGCAGCCAACGCGACTTTTGCGCGGTCCTGGTAGATGGCCCAGCGGTCCAGTCCCAGCACCGTGCTGAGCACGCCCTTCCGCTGCGCTGGTGACTGCACCGTGAACTCATCGGCGTGGCCCTGCCGCAGATAGGCCGAGTTGATGAACGTATCGTAATCGAGACCGAGGTGGTCAATGATGCTCTGTTGTGTCTCGCGGATGCTATCGGCGGTGAAAGCTCGCCATCCCTCAGGGGTCTCAATCTCGAAATCGAGGAGCGGACTCACCGTACGGCGTCCGCGTTCTTCGCGACGGCGCAGAATGCGACAGCGTTCTTCTACACCTGTCTGGTACGGCATGCGAAAGACGAACTCGACCTCGACCGCTGATTCGCCGTGGTGGACAAGGTCCTCGTCCCGTCCATAGGGTACACGCGACCGGCCCCAGACGGCCCACGTGATCGCGTCGAGAAGCGCAGACTTGCCGGCACCGTTCTCTCCGACCAAGCTGGCGAGGTGCACGCCGCGCAGGTCGAGATCGGTCTCCCGATAGGAGAGGAAGTTGCGCAGATGCAACTGCTCCGGAATCACCGCCCGCCCTTGAAGCCGCGCGCCACGACGAAGGACTCCCAGCTCTCATTACGGGTTGCTGGGGGGGTGTGGACTTTGACGGGATGGAAGGCCTGCTTGACATCGCGGAGGAGGCCGGGGAGGTCCTCACCCTCGAAGACCTTGAGCACCATATTGCCGCCCGGATCAAGCAGTCGTCTGGCTACATCGAAGGCCGCTCGGGCCAGTTCAATCGACAACACGTGATCATGAAGCTTTACGCCAGTCGTCGAAGGCGCGGCGTCGCTCAGGACAACGTTGGCTCGCCCGCCTGCAATCTCGATCACATGGGCTTGCACCTCAGGATCGGTCATATCGCCCTGTACACAGATCACACCGGGGATTGGGTCGATCACCTGCAGGTCAAGGGCGATGATGCGCCCACGAGGCCCCACCATGGAGACCAACGCCTGTGACCAAGAGCCGGGCGCGGCCCCCAGGTCGACGACGACGTCACCCTTGCGCACGACCCGGAACTTCTCCTGGATCTGGAGAAGCTTGTACGCTGACCGAGCCCGGTAACCCTCCTCTTTCGCCTGCCGGAAGTAGGGATCCTGGTGCTGCTGCTTACGCCAATGTGACATCTGCTGCCTTCCAGCCCCGGCTAAGCCGAGAACTCGGTCAACTGGGAGGCGATACCTTCGGGCACCTGCCCGACGATGAGCGTACCGCCCTCCTGATGGGTCTCTTTGAGCACCAGACCGCGCTCATGGATCAAGCTGACCAGGTCGCCACGATCGAATGGCACCAGTACCTTGATACGGCGCATCTCCGACTCCAGGACCTCTTCGACCTCGTCGAGGAGCGCAGCCAAGCCCTGACCGGTCAGGGCTGAGACCGCCACGCTATCCGGCAGGTCGCCGAGTGCCACGCATGCGGAATCGGGATCCTCCAACCGGTCGATCTTGTTCAACACATTGACAATGGGCAATTCCCCGGCGCCGATCTCCTTCAGGGTCGCGAAGACGGCCCGCGCCTGCTCGATGGCATGAGGATGACTGACGTCGATCACGTGGACCAGCAAGTCAGCCTCGAGGACCTCCTCCAACGTGGCACGGAAGGCAGCGATCAGGTCAGTAGGCAGCTTCTGGATGAAACCCACCGTATCGGTAAAGAGCACAATCGCCCCCCCAGGCAGGGTGACCCGCCGCGTCGTGGGGTCGAGGGTGGCGAAGAGCTGGTCAGCGACGTAGACAGTGGAACCGGTCAGGGCGTTGAGCAGGGTGGATTTCCCCGCATTCGTGTAGCCGACGAGGGCAACGGTGGGCAGCCCCTCACGGCGTCGCTGTTGCCGCTGCCGTGCCCGTGAGGAGCGCACGGTCTCGAGCTCGCGCTTAATCTGCGAGATGCGCCGCCGAATCGCAAAGCGATCCATCTCGAGCTGCGTCTCACCTGGCCCGCGCACGCCGACCCCGCCGGTGCTACCGCCGGCACGTCCACCGGCTTGCCGCGTCATCGCGCGCTCCGTCCAGGCCTGCGTCAGTCGAGGAAGGCGATACTCGTACTGCGCCAACTCCACCTGCAGCGCACCCTCGCGGGTACGGGCGTGCTGAGCAAAGATATCGAGAATCAGACCGGTACGGTCCATGACCATCACACCCTTGCCGAAGGCACGCTCCAACTGGCGCTGATGGCGAGGGGCCAACTCATCATCGAAGATGACGATATCGACATCCCGGTCGCGCACCTCCCCAGCGATCTCTTCGGCCTTGCCGGTACCGATGAAGGTCGCAGGATTGGGTTTCTCCAGCTTCTGACTGGTACGCCCCACCACCTCAAGACCTGCGGTGTCGGCCAACTGGTCGAGCTCAATCAATGACTCCTCAACCGGCCAGGCATCGGGGGCGTACTTCCCGTCCGGGATTACCTTCCAATCCACGCCCACGAGATAGACCTTCTCTCTTGGGGCGATGGTTTCCTTGATAGATTTACGTTGGCTCATGGTCCTCCAGGGGGCAACAATGGCTCAACCGGGATGATAACGCGATTCAGCGCTCGAGCAAGGCCTCGTGAGAGGCCGAAGGCACGGAGGTCAAGGGGAAGGGAGTGCCCCGGACGCCAGTCGCCAATCGATGGCAAACCACGCCAGTATCTGCTAGAATTGCAGCACTATCCCTATTCCTCGGAGGTACTGTGAGAATTCTGATCACCGGTGGTGCGGGTTTTATCGGCAGCGCTCTTGCCAATGCGCTTGTTGCCGACCAGCATGAGGTGCTTGCGCTGGACGATCTGAGCGCGGGCGACCCCAGCCGGCTTGGTGCGGGCGTTCTGTTCCACCGCGGCACCATCACAGACCGCCCCAAGCTCTGGACGCTCCTACAGGGCGTCGACTGCGTCTATCACCTCGCAGCGCGAGTCGTGGTTGCAGAGTCGATCCTCTATCCTCGCGAGTACAACGAAGTGAACGTAAGCGGCACCGTGGCGCTACTGGAGGCCATGCGCGACGTGGGCATTCCCCGGCTCATCTTTGCCTCGTCGGGGGCGCTCTACGGGAATCAAGAACGGCAGCCCATCGCCGAGACAGCGCGCCCCGATCCATTGTCGCCCTATGCGGTGAGCAAACTTGCTGCAGAGCATTACATCCAGACGATTGGTGCCCTCTGGGGAACAAAGACCATCGTCCTGCGCATCTTCAACGCCTATGGACCGGGCCAGCCCATCCTTCCATCCAACTCGTCGGTCATCCCACTCTTCATCAAGCAGGCACTCGGCGGGGGATCGCTGGTCATCTTCGGGGACGGCGACCAGACGCGAGACTTCGTCTACGTCAGCGACGTCGTTCGCGCCCTGGTCAGCGCACTGCACATCGATCCCCCCAATCGCTGCATTATCAACGTTGGCAGCGGCACGGAGGTCACGATCAACGCGCTGGCCCGCGAGGTCCTGACACAGACCAACTCCTCCAGCAACACGATCTACAGTCCGGTGCGAGGTGGAGGCGTATCGCGCCTGCACGCCGATCTCACGCTTGCACGCAGGATGCTGGGATACGAGCCCCAGGTCAGCCTGCAGGAAGGGCTTAGGCGGATCCTGCACGAGGATCCACGGTTCGCGTGATCCGGGCCCGGACGCCGGGTCCAGGAATGGAGAGACGCTATGCTCATCACACACGCCAGGGTTGCGACGCTCGGAGAGAAACCACAGATCCTCGACGATAGCGCTATTCTGATCGCGGGTCGCAAGATCGCGGCAATCGGTACGACGGCAGCGTTGATTGCGGAACACCCCGATGAACCGACGCTGGATGCCAGACAACAGCTCGCGATGCCCGCAGCGCTGTGCGGTCATACCCACTTCTATGGCGCCTTTGCCCGCGGCTGGGCCTACCCGGGTCCCGCCGCAGCGAGCTTCGGCGAGATCCTCGAACGCCTCTGGTGGCGCCTCGACAAGCACCTCACGCTGGAGGATGTGCGCGCCTCGGCACTCGTCTGTCTCGCCGATGCCATCCGCCACGGGACAACGACCCTGATCGACCACCACGCGAGCCCAAACGCGATTGAGGGTTCGCTCGACATAGTTGCCGAAGCCGTCATCGCGTCCGGTGTGCGCACATCACTGGCGTACGAGGTTACCGACCGCGACGGCATTGCGCGTGCCCGAGCCGGGATCGCCGAGAACGTGCGCTTCCTGCAACGCCTGCGGAGTGCGCCCCACCCACAGCTGGCCGCATCGTTTGGGCTTCATGCCTCACTGACGCTTAGTGACGCGACGCTGGCGGAGGCCGTGGTCGCTGCGGACAGCGGGGGGGCCGCCGCGGACGGCGGGGGCGGATTCCACATCCACGCTGCGGAGGGGATCGAGGACGTCGAGGACAGCCTGGCGAAATCGGGCAAGCGCACGATCGCCCGCCTCAAGGAGGCTGGAATCCTGGGGCCGCGGACGATCGTGGCACACGCGGTGCACGTCGACGAGCGCGAGATGGATCTGCTCGCCGAGAGTGGTACGTGGGTCACCCACCAACCGCGCTCGAACATGAACAACGCGGTCGGGCTGACCCAGGTTGAGCGGTTGCTCGCGCATGGCGTCAAGGTCGCCCTCGGAAACGACGGCTTCTCCAACAACGTCGCCGCCGAGATGAAGGTGGCCTACCTGGTACACAAGCTCGTGCAGCGCGATCCCCGTGCGATGCCGGCGGATATGGTCTTCAGGCTGGCCTATGATGCCAACGCAGCCCTTGCGCGGATTTTCTGGCCCGACCAGCGCCTGGGAGAACTCGCACCCGGCGCAATGGCGGACATTGTGCTGATCGATTACAAACCGACCACGCCACTCACTGCAGGGAACCTGCCGTGGCACATCATCTTCGGGTATGAGGCCTCCGCCATCACGACCACGATCAGTGCCGGACAGGTCCTGATGCGGGACCGGCAACTTCTCACCCTTGACGAAGAGTCCATCACCGCCCACTCTCGAGAGCTTGCCGCCCGTCTCTGGGCCCGGGCTCAGATACCTGCGGTAACGTAGCGGCGCACAGACAGCGTGCCCAACGTCCGGTCGTGGGGCGAACACGCGATCAGAATCGACGGTTCGCCCTACGGAGAACGGACGGTTCGCCGTCCTGCGGGAGTATGTTAGAATCAGTGCGATGCAGATTGACGTTTTCACGCTGTTCCCGGCGATGTTCTTGGGCCCTCTCCAAGAGAGCATCCTGAAGCGGGCCCAAGAGCGCGGCACGCTGGCTATCTACCTCCATCAGATCCGCGACTACGCCTTCGATCGACACCAGATGACCGACGACCTTCCCTATGGCGGAGGTCAGGGCATGGTCATGCGCCCCGAGCCCATCTTCAGGGCAGTACAATCGGTGATTGGCGTCGCGCCCACGCCGATCGTGTTGTTGTCGCCGCAGGGACGACAGTTCACCCAGGCGATCGCCCGAGACCTGGCCCGGGAGCCCCGGCTTGCGTTGATCTGTGGCCACTATGAGGGCATCGACGAACGCGTGCGCGAGCATCTGGTCACGGATGAGCTCTCCATCGGCGACTATGTGTTGACCGGGGGTGAGTTGGCAGCAATGGTGGTCATTGATGCGGTGGCGCGCTTCATCCCTGGCGTGCTGGGAGCGGATGAGGGTGCAGAGGACGACTCCTACGCATCAGGCCTGCTGGAAGGCCCCCAGTACACGCGCCCGGCGACCTTCGGCCCGTGGGAGGTGCCCGCGATCCTGAAGTCGGGAAACCACGCGGCTGTTGCCCGATGGCAACGTCGCATGGCGCTCAAGCGCACGCTGGAGCGCCGACCGGATCTTCTGCAAAAGGCGGCGCTCTCCGGTGAAGACCGGCGCGCGCTAGCCGAGATTACCGCGGAATTGGATGAACCGGATGCAGGCTGACCAGGTACCTATATATAGGAAGCACAGCCAGGTGCCCGATGACCCGGCTCTCATCCGGCAGTTGCAGGCCGGCGAGATCCAGGCTTTGGGTACGCTCTTCGAGCGTTATAGTGCGGCCGTCTATAGAACAGCCCTGGCCATCACACGGGATGAACGGGCAGCCGAGGACATCTTGCAAGAGTGTTTTCTGCGCACGTACATGTATGCGGCCTCGATCGACCCACTGCGACCGCTGCGACCGTGGCTCTATCGGGTGACGGTGAACCTGGCCTATGATGATGCCGCGCGCAGGCGTGTTAACCCGCTGGACGATGTGCTGGAGTGGCTGAACACCCTGGCCAGCACGTTTCCGGCACCGGACCGTCGTGTTGAGGAGACGGACTTGCTCCGTCTCGTTCGCGACGTCGTTGCCGAACTGCCGCCGGCCCACCGTGCGGTCATCGTGCTCTACTATCTGGAGAATCTATCCATCGAAGAGATCGCAGCCATCTTGACGTTGCCGGCCGGGACAGTGAAATCCCGACTGCACTACGCGCGGGAGCGGCTGCGGGAGATGCTGGCACAGCGCCAGCACCCCGTTCCGGAGATGGCCTATGAGTTCACCTGACCCCTGGGTACCGGTCGACGGTCTGTTCCGACAGGCCCTGGCGCCGCTGCGGAAGATGGACGCACCGAAGGATGCCTGGGACCGGCTTGCGCGACAAGTCCGGGGAGCGCAGGCGGGTCTGTTGCCACCGGTTCGCCAGACCCTGCTTCGCCGGATGATGTCCCCAGTGATCCGTGGCCTGTCGAGCTGGGACGGTCACTGGCTTCCCAAGCCAAGGCAAGCCGTGCTCCTGTCGATGACGCGGCGCCATCCATGGCGGAGGGGATGGCGGTTCCCCGCACTCGTGTCGGATTGGCGCGACGCTCACGCCGCTTCCGGAGCCGCAGTTGGCCTGCAGCAGCCCACCCTTTTGCTGGCGCAGGCCGGCGTATGGCTGCGCTCGTTTGGAAGCGCCAGCCAAGTCACCCTTATGTAGACGATGCTCTTGACAGATCGCCACCTGACTTTAGAATTGGCGAACGCAGAGTTTGACCCTACAATATGATGAGGCTTCCAGCTAGACGCGAAAGGAGGTGGAGTATCGCGACCGCGGATGGGCGGTGGTTCCATATGAGGCTTTCGTAATGTGAGTAGGAATAGGTCGCAACGTTACTGAGAAGGAGGAGGAACGCATGGTTAGGAAACTATCGGCTTTGCTTGGCGCGATCATCGTGCTCAGCCTTGTGTTGAGCGCCTGCGCCACCCCAGAGACCATCGTGGTCGAGAAGACCGTCGAGGTCGAGACGATCGTCGAGGTCGAGAAGACTGTCGAGGTCGAGAAGATCGTCGAGGTCGAGAAAACCGTCGAGGTCGAAGTCGCGGCGCCCGTGGAGGAACGTCAGGGTGGCTGGCTTGACACAATCATCTTGACCGAGGAGCCTGACGAGAACTCCGCGGTCACGCGGATCGAGGCTGGCGATCTGGATCTGTATGCTTACAGCATCGCCGATCCATCGGTGGCAAATCGCATCTTCGCGTCCGATGACATGGCCTACGAGACATCGTACGGCAGCTACAACGAAATTACGTTCAACCCCTATGGGCCTGAGTTTGACGACGGCAGGCTGAACCCCTTCTCCGTCCCGGCCATTCGCGAGGCCATGAACTGGCTGATCGACCGCAGCTACATTGCTGAGGAGATCAGTGGCGGCCTGGCACGGCCGCGCTACACGGCCATCAACTACGCCTCAAAGGACACCGCGCTGTTGGCCGACGTCATCTCGGGGGTCGAGCTGTACTATGCCCATAACCCGGAGAAGGCGGATGAAGTCATCACCGCGGAGATGGAGAAGCTGGGAGCCACGAAGGTTGACGGCAAATGGCAGTACAATGGCGCCCCCGTCGAGGTCATCGCGTTGATCCGCATCGAGGATGAGCGACTCGAGATCGGTGACTACATCTCCAACCTGCTCGAGGACGTTGGCTTCACCGTCCGGCGCGATTACAAGAAGTCCAGTGAGGCCTCGCCCTGCTGGAACGCGGGTAACCCTGCGGAAGGCTGCTTCCACTTCTACACCGGCGGCTGGGTATCGACCGCGATCAGCCTGGATGAGGGTGGCAACTTCGGGTACTTCTATACCCCCCTCGGCTCGGCTAGCCCGCTGTGGCAGGCGCTTACCCCCTCGGAGGAGTTCTTTACCGCTTCCGAGAAGCTGTGGAACAATGACTTCGCATCGATGGAAGAGCGTCGTGAGCTGATGGCTACCGCTCTGACCCTGTCGATGCAGGACTCACATCGTGTCTGGCTGAAGGACGACACCGGCGTTGCACCGCATAAGGCCAATGTTGCGGTTGCCAGCGACCTCTCCGGCTCCATCTACGGCGCCTGGCTGTGGGCGCAGACCCTGCGCTTCACCGATCAGGTCGGCGGCTCTATGACCGTTGGGATGCCCAACATCATGACCGAGCCGTGGAATGTCGTCGCCGGCACGAACTGGGTCTATGACATGATGCCCATCCGCGGCGTGCAGAACTTCGCCGTGGTGCCTGATCCCTACACCGGCCTGAACCTGCCGATGTTGCTGGAGAAGGCTGAACTCTATGTGGAGACGGGCCTGCCGGTCGGCAAGAGCTTGGACTGGCTGACCCTCGAGTTTGTCGACGAGATTGTCGTACCCGACGATGCCTGGGCCGACTGGAACGCCGAGACCCAGACCTTCATCACCGCCGGCGAGCGCTTCACCGAGACCACCACAGCGAAGAGCAAGGTCGTGATGACCTACGTGGCAGACCTCTTCGACAAGGTCAAGTGGCACGATGGCAGCCCCTTCACGATGGCCGACATGGTTATGTTCATGATCATGCAGTTTGACCAGGCCAAGGAAGCCAGCCCCGTCTACGATGAGGCCCAGGTTTCGTCCTTTGAGACCTTCATGAGCGCCTTCAAGGGCTGGAAGATCGTCTCTGAGGATCCGGTGGTGATCGAGTACTACACCGATGCATACGGCCTGGACGCTGAGAACAACGTGAGCAATGCCCGTGCTGCTTACCCCATGTACACACAGGGTGAGGCCCCGTGGCACACGCTGACACTGGGGTGGCTGGCCGAGGCCAATGGCGAAGCCGCGTTCTCCGCTACCAAGGCGGATGCCCTTGAGGTGGAGTGGCTGAGCTATATCGCCGGTCCGACGCTGGACATCATGAAGACCAAGCTCGACGAGGCGCAGACGGCCGTCACGATCCCCTACTCGCCGACGCTGAGCCAGTACATCACGGCTGACGAGGCCGCAGCCCGTTATGCCAACCTGCAGGAGTGGCACCGCCGCTACGGGCACTTCTGGGTTGGAGCAGGCCCCTACTTCATCCAGAGGGCCTTCCCGGTGGAGGGTACCCTGATCCTGCAGCACTTCGACGAGTACCCCGACATGGCGTCCCGGTGGGCCGGCTACTCTGGCGCACCGCTGCCCACCGTCGAGGTCGACGGCCCGGGTGAGGTCACCATCGGAAGCGAAGCCGTCTTCGACGTCTTCGTGGACCTTGGCGATGAGCCCTATCCGGCTGACGACATCAGCATGGTGAAGATCCTGGTCTTCGACGCCACCGGCGCGCTTGTCTACACGGGCGACGCTGAGCCGGCCGGGGACGGATACTACACGGCTACGCTGTCAGCGGATCTCACGGATAAACTGACGGCAGGCTCGAACAAGCTCGCCGCCATCGCCGTGTCGAAGCGCGCGCTCATTCCTGTCCGGGATGAGTTGAGCTTCGTGACGAAGTAGTCCCGGCGCCGCCGAGTGCGTCTTGATCCAGGGATAGCCCCCAAAGACGAGGCGCACAGAGGCCAGGACAGGTCCGGAGCGTCACCAAGAGGTGGGGGCGAGTGACACTCGCCCCCACCTGTTTTCACCCAATATCGCCCAAGGAAAGTGAGAGGACTTATGACCGATACAGTGTTGGATGGGAAGTCGCAGAGCGCGCTGCGGAGTCAGAGCGCGACCCGCTCTGGTGCACTGCTGAGGATCGCTCGATACACGATCATCAGGCTCGTCATCCTCTTCTTCACCGTCCTGATCGGCATTTACCTGTCCGTGCTCATCGCCAATATGGGCGGCTATGTTGACGAGATTCGGCGCGGTGCCATTCGAGAGGAGATCTCAATGGCGATCTTTGCGGACAGAAGCCCTGAGATGCGAGCCTTGTCAGCAGAAGCCAAAAAGCAGATGATCGAAGAGCGCATCGCGCTCGAGGTCAAACGGCTTGGCCTTGACCAACCCTTCATCATCCGCAGTTTCCGGTTTCTCAAGGACGCGATGACCCTGAACCTGGGGCGCGCCGAGGAGATGGTCAGTGACACTGGCTCAAAGAGCGTCAAGCTGATCCTACTGGAGCGGTTGCCGGCTACATTGGTTATGTGGGGAGCTGCCAATTTCTTCCTCTTTTTCCTGGCATTGTTTCTGGGACTTTATCTCTCCCGCCGGTATGGCAGCCTGTTGGACCGCATCGTCATCGCACTGGCCCCAACCTCCGCAGCCCCGGCCTGGTTCTATGGCATCTTCCTGATCCTGATCTTTGCTGCAGTGCTGAAGCTGCTTCCGTTTGGGGGCATGGTTGACGCGCCGCCGCCGGAGACGAAACTGGGATATCTGCTGAGCCTGGGAGAGCACCTGATCCTGCCGGTGACCGCACAGGTTATCAGCTCGATCTTCCTTGCCGCCTTCCACCAGCGGACCTTCTTCCTGATCTATTCTCAGGAGGACTACGTGGAGATGGCCAAGGCCAAGGGGTTGAGCGACCGGGAGATCGAACGGCGCTACGTCCTCAGACCAACACTACCCACCATCATCACGGGCTTCGCGCTGACTGTCATCACGCTCTGGCAGGGAGCGACGATCCTGGAGACCATTTTTAACTGGCCCGGCCTGGGACGGGCGATCTATATGGCGGTCGGGCTCTACGACACGCCGGTGATCGTGGGCTCTGCCGTGATCTATGCCTATCTCCTGGCACTTACCGTCTTCCTTTTGGATTTCATCTACGCCTTGGTCGATCCCAGAATCAGGGTCGGAGGCGGGGGGAGGAAAGCATGAGAAACCTTCGCGAGCTAACGCGCTATCCGGCCGCGATCGTTGGGATGCTTCTGGTCTTCGGGTTGTTCGCCCTGGCGTTCTATGCTTTGGTGACGATTCCCTACAGCGAGGCCGTCAGGCTGTGGCGCGGGGGTGAGGACGTCTGGTATAACACGCCCAAGACCGCTGGCCCGGTGTGGACCAACCTGTTCAGAACACAGGATCTGCCCCCGACGATCGACATGACCACGACGGATGGATCGGTGGCCAAGACCGTGACCCAAGCCGCCAACGACACAACCGATATCGATTTTGCCTTCACGTTCGACCATCCGTATACAGCATTTCCTCAGGAGTTGTCGGTCTTCTTCACTGCGACCTATGCCGAGAAGGCCCCGCATGTATCGCTGACCTGGCTGACGCCTGACGGGCGGGAGATCCGCGTGGCCAGCATCCCAATCGACAAAAGCAGTGTGACCTACAGGATCTCTCAGGACGACAAACTCAGGCGCCGGCTTGGTGGTGATCTTCCCCCACACCAGGGGCTGTTCGCCGACCCAGCATCCGAGACATTGGTAGCCTTGCCGGGCACCTATACGCTCCAGGCCAGCGTGACGACGTTCGAACCGGGCTCGGATGTCGATGCTGAGTTCGTGAGCTACGGCCAGGTGCACGGATGGGCGGGAACAGACCACCGGCGTCGTGACCTGGGTGTCGCACTGCTCTGGGGTACGCCCATTGCGCTGGCTTTTGGGCTGCTGGCGGCGCTGGGCACGACCGTGACCACAATGATCATCGCTGCGATCGGCACCTGGTACGGCGGCTGGGTCGATTCCCTGATTCAGCGCATCACCGAGGTAAACATGATCATCCCCTACCTTCCGATCCTGATCATGATCGGCACCTTCTACTCCAGGAGCCTCTGGCTGATGCTGGGCGTCAGCGTTCTGCTGAACATTTTCGGCGGCAGCATCAAGAGCTATCGGGCGATCTTCCTGCAGGTCAAGGAATCGCCCTACGTTGAGGCAGCTCAGGCCTATGGCGCGAACGACGCACGCATCATCCGCAACTACCTGCTGCCGCGCATCATACCAACGCTGATACCCGCGCTGGTCACCGGGGTCCCTGGGTATGTCTTCCTTGAGTCTGCGCTGAGCGTATTGGGCCTGGGCGATCCGGTGCTACCCACATGGGGTAAGGTGATCAACGATGCTCAGAGCAATGGGGCGCTCTACCAGGGCAACTATTACTGGATCATGGAGCCGGCTGCGCTGCTGATTGCGACTGGGCTGGGCTTCTCGCTCCTGGGCTTTGCCCTGGACCGCGTCTTCAACCCCCGACTGAGAGGCAGGTAGCGCGTATGGCAGAGAACAACCCCATGCCCCACCGCAAAGACAACATCTTATTGAATATCGAGGACCTGCGCCTCTATTTCCGCACGACAAAGGGCGTCGTCCAGGCTGTCGATGACGTCAATCTCAAGCTTCGCTCGGACGAGGCGATCGTGGTCCTGGGGGAGTCGGGATGCGGCAAGACCTCGCTGTCCCGGGCGATTCTGCGTCTGCTGCCCAACAACGTATCCGAGTATTCGGGCCGCATCTTCCTGGATGGCGAGGATACGATGCTGCTGAACGACGACCGGTTCCGCCGCCAGATACGCTGGTTCAAGATGTCGATGGTCCCACAAGCCGCGATGAACGCGCTCAACCCGGTTCTCAAAGTTGGAGACCAGGTCTCAGAACCGCTGATCGTGCACCACCGCGCCGAGAAAGAAGCGGCTCTAGACCAAGCAGCCTGGATGCTCGATCGTGTCGGAGTGCCGGTCGACTTCCTCAACCGCTATGCCTTCGAGCTGAGTGGTGGGATGCGCCAGCGGGTCGCCCTGGCGATGGCGCTGATCACTATGCCATCCCTGGTGTTCCTCGACGAGCCCACCTCGGCACTGGACGTTCTCACCCAGGCCAACATCTTCAACGTGCTCAAAGACATCAAGAAGGAGATGGCTGTCAGCTTCATCCTGATCACGCACGACATCGCCACCTCCAGCGAGCTTGCCGATGGCGTGGCGGTGATGTACGCCGGGCAGATTGTCGAACGCAGCCACGCAAGAGAGTTCTTCACCGAGCCACTGCATCCCTATTCGAGGCTGCTCATGGCCAGCGTGCCGCGGCTCAGGGTGAATCAGGAACCGACATTCATCACGGGGCAACCGCCCAGCCTGATCGATCCGCCATCGGGCTGCCGCTTTGCACCGCGCTGCCCTTCGGCTACCGAGCAATGCGCGCAGGAACCTCCGGTTTTCCTGGTGGATGACCGTGAGGTCAAGTGCTGGCTATACGCGTGATAGGGGGAGTTTGATTATGTCCGTGCAATTGGATAACCGACCTCAGGGCGATCTGGCCACAATGACTGCCCCGGCTGAACGCCAGCCGGAGATGCTGTTGTCGTTGCAGGATCTGCATGTGTGGTTTGAGCTAAAACGATGGGGATTCTTCCACGCCGGCTACGTTCAGGCGGTGGATGGGGTCACTTTTGACCTGAACAGGCAAGAATCGATCGCCGTCGTTGGCGAGAGCGGCTGCGGCAAGACGACACTGATGAAGACGATCCTCGGGCTGTACCAACCGATCAAGGGCAAGGTTCTGTTCGAGGGACAGGACCTCAGTGAGCTGACGACCAGCAATATGCAGGCCTACCGAGGCAAGGTCGGCTATGTTCAGCAAGACCCCTATGGGGCGCTCCCCCCCTTTATGACCGTCGAGCGGATTCTCTCTGAGCCGATGGTGATCACCGGGATCACGGATCGCAGCGAACGAGACCAGCGCATCCGGGATGTGTTGACCGAGGTCAAAATGACCCCGGTTGAGGACTTCTTGCACAAGTTCCCGCACATGCTGAGTGGCGGGCAGCAGCAACGGGTAGTGATCGCTCGCGCGATGATCCTCAACCCGCGCCTGATCGTGGCCGATGAACCGGTGTCGATGTTGGATGCGAGTGTGCGTGTGGAGGTGCTGAGGCTCCTGGAGGCCCTGCAGACGTCGCACAATCTGGCGGTCATTTACATCACCCACGACCTGTCGACCGTGCGTTACTTCTCCGACCGGATCTTTGTGATGTACGCGGGCAAACTCGTGGAACGCGCCGGGGTGGACGACCTGCTGCGCAACCCACTGCACCCCTATACGCAGGCGCTGTTGACCGCGACACCCGACCCGGACTACCGAAATGCGCTGACCCATAAGGAGCTTCCGGAGGGCGAGCCGCCGAGCCTGGTCAACCCACCCAAAGGCTGCCGGTACCATCCCCGGTGTCCACATAGAATCGATGGCCTCTGCGACGTCGAAATCCCGCCTGACTATGAGCCACAGTCCGGGCACGCGGTCGCGTGTTGGCTGTATCGGTAGCCAGGTGATTAGTAGCCGGGCTGGAAGGAGAATCGGATGATCGTTGAGCATCCCGGGAGACTCATCATCGTTGGCTTCTTCCTGGTGCTTGTCGGTCTGGTCCTACCAGTGCTGATGCTCTTGGGCTACGTTGAGTCGACCCTGCTTCTGGGGCTCCTCGTCTACGGCGCTTCGACGAGCGGGCTTGTGTTGGGCGTCATCGGCACGTTGACGATTGTGCGCATCCGGAAGCGCAGAGCCCCCCAGTGGGACGCTGACCGGCGTGACGAGATGGGATAGGGCTCCGCTGCTGTGCCGTGCTGTAGGGGCGTCGCTCCTACGGTGCCCGGCACGGGTGATGGGTGCCCGGCAGACCACAGGGCAGGGACATGCTTGCCGCAGAGGGCAGGGACAAGCCCTGCCCCTACTGGAGACCGGTGTAGGGGAACCTCTCGTGGGTGCACTCCGGGGAAGCCTGTGCGCTGTGGAGAAGGGAAGTTGAAAGTGACCCATAACACTCGATCGTTGAGTCTTGTCCTGTTCTCCGTCGGCATCTTGCTGGGCACCATCCTGATTGCGATTGCTGTGTGGGGAGACCTCGAAGCCACCCTCTTCAACCCTGGAATCCAGCAGGACGTGAAGCTGACCAGCCTCCGCTGCCCCGTGATGATCACCTCCCGCGAGACTGCGACTATCAGCGCGCGGATCAACAACTCGCTCGACAGCGCGACCTCGTTCTATGTGCGCGCCTACTTCAGCGAGGGCTATGTCACACTCATGCGCGAGGAGATATCGCAGTTCTCTCTCGATCCGGGTGAGTCTCGGAAGTTAGAGTGGGCCGTCACTGCCGAGGATGCAGCCTTTGAGCGTATCGTGTTGGCTAAGGTTGCCGTCCGTGGGGGATATCCCCTCCCCACCCGCCAGGGGACCTGTGGCATCGTGCTCACGGGCATCCCGTTCCTCACCGGGCGCACACTCACGACGATCGGCGTAGCGCTGAGCCTGATCTGCATTGCTGCGGGGGGTGTTCTGTGGGTCCGCACGCACCCCGCGATGCGTGGCGTCGCGGTGCAGAGCACCCGTGCGATGGGACTGATGACCGCGAGCGTGATTGTGGGGCTCTTCGTGGGCCTTATGGGATGGTGGGTACCCGGAATCGTCCTACTCGTGATCATCTTGCTGACGACCGGCGTGCTCATCGGGTATCTACTTCAGTAGGACCAGGACACCGCACTGGCAGACCGAACTTCGTCGCACAGCCCGCAAACAACGTCGGCGCTGCCGACCAGCCCTGATCACACAAGCCGACCGCTGCTTCTGGCTGAGGGACTGCAGGCCGCGCGTTGCGACGCGCAACCGTTGACCCTGGTGCTGCATCCGGGCGACCGGGTGGGGTTGCTCCGCGGGGCAGGGCAGGATCTTCGCGGCCTCCTGGGTGCCCTGGCCAGGCTGGAGACGCCCACGGCAGGGCGGCTTCTCTGGAATGGGGTCGACGTCACCCGCAGACCCCGATGGCTGCTCCCGCGCGATCTACGACACCAGGTGCTGTTGCTGTGGGCAAATCCTTACGCGCTTATTGAGCCTGGCCGCGGTGTGCGCAGGGCAGTGGCAATGCGCGGGCACATGGCGGGCGGTATGTCTCCCGATAGGCTGCG
>JAXDDP010000065.1:0-45384 GCA_034676785.1 Anaerolineae bacterium
GACCATAGACACCCCCCTGCCGAACTGACGGCACCTATCAGGCACACCACGACCACGGCCGGATGACCGACCACCGAACCATTCGGTACCGAATAGTTCGGCACCGAAGGATTCTACACCACGGAGCCCACCATGTCAAGGTTATGGGGATTGGCCTCCCAAGACCCAACGACTGTGAGCGCCAACAGCCGGGAGGCCAGATCACAGAGAGTCACTGAGCAAGATGGCCCCGAAAAGCCTGGGGCCATCCAATACGCCGCCGGCGATCGTCGACACGAACCTGGTCGCCGAACCGGATAGGCCGATCCATCAGGCGGTCTACATCGCGGCAAGCTCGAGAAAGTCGACAGCATCAAGCGCAGCGCGGAACACGGCACGGCTCTCAACCGGCATGGACAGGTTCGGCATACGAGGCTCGCCACAATCAAGTCCCAGATATCTGAGTCCCTCGTACAGCGCACCGAAGAAACCGAAGCGATGGAGCACCCGCGTGACCCTGTTGACACGCACCTGAAGATCGCGCGCCCGCAGCACATCCCCTGCTTCATAGCTGGCACGGAGCGCCTTGTAGGCGCCAGGCATCAGGTTGAGCGTGCTACCGATGTTAGCTGGCGAGCCAAAAAGGGCGGCAAAGAGGCACTGCTCATCCATGCCGGAGAAGATCGTCCAGCCGGTCCCCGAACAGCGCGCCCCAGCCAGGTCAACCAATGCCTGCAACTCGAACATATCCGATCCTGTGTACTTGGCCCCACCCAGATTGGGAATGCGCGCGATGAGTTCCTGTAATAGGGTGAGTGCATCGACCTGACCGCCAAAGAGGTAGGGATAGAACGGCAGTTCGGGCGCGGCCGCGGCAATGGCCTCATAGTGCGCATAGGTCGCCGCGATGCCGCGACCGAAGGGCGGCAGAATGCTGGCGACGCCCGCCACACCAAGATCGCGTGCGTGCTGGGCAAGCACGACGGCATCGCGCGTCGCCACTGCTCCGACGTGGACGATCAAGGGGATACGCCCGTCGACACAGGCCATCACTGTCTCTGCAACCTGGCAACGCTCCGCCACCGTGAGTAGTACGCCTTCACCGGTTGAGCCACAGACATAGAGTCCATCGACCCCTTTGCCAAGCAGATAGGAGGTGAGCTGCTCCAGCGTACCGACATCGACGCCGCCTCCGGGTGTCGATGGGGTCAATAGGGCTGGCCACGTGCCCCGATGATGTGTGGTGACAGGAAGTGTTGCCATACTGGCTACACCTCGTCCGGATGGAGCCGCGCCAGACGCTCCGCATGGTGCGCCCTACCCGTGGCTCTCAGCCGCTCTAGGTAGGCAGGCAGTTGGTATCGCGTGTGGGAAGGCCCCCCCTCACGCAGCACTGTCATGAGAGGGTCAATGTTCGTGTCGCTCTTGAGCATCATGCTGTGCTGCCAATCGGCAAGCATCCCCATCGCTTTGTCAACCAGATCCGGGCGCAGTCCCGATAGATCGTGTTGTTCGTAAGGATCCTCAGTGAGGTTGAAAAGCATCACCGGCGCGATCGCCTTGTGACCATCGTGATAGGTGCGGAGGCACATATACGCAGCTCCCTCCCAGTCGAACCGGATGCCGCGCTGCACCGACCACGCTCCCTGACTCGTGATCAGGTAGTCACGCCCGATCTCCTTATTCGCCCGAAAAGCCTCGGCGAAGGAAACGCCATCCCAGTTCGAGGGAACCTGTCCTCCCACCAACTCGATCAGCGTGGCCGCCCAGTCAAAGTGATAGTGGAGCGCGGCGTCCACACGTCCGCCATCTGTGATCCCGGGCCAACGAATGAGCAACGGTACCCGGCACACTGAGTGGTCTGCCGTCTGGTGGTCTCCCCATATGTCGAACTCGCCCTGCGATTCCGAGTGGTCAGAGCTGACGACAATCACCGTGTCCTTGAGAATTCCGACCTCTTCCAGCGCACTCAGCAGTCTCCCGACCCAGAGATCGGCATACCAGATGCCCGTGTCGTACCCATCGATCCACTGCTTGACGGCCGCCATGGAGTCCAACTGCGAAGGCACTCGTGGCAGTGACTCCGAAGCGGTGACGTCGTACCCACCGGGCTCCTGAGCGCTATGGGGTCCGAAGCTGTCCCATGCCTTCTGGCGCATTTCCTCCGTCATCCACGCCGGCAGAGGGTCGTTCTGGAATGGATTGCCAAACTCCATCGGCGTCCGGTAGGGCGTATGAGGATCCCACACATTCACATGCAGAAACCAGTCATCGCGCGCGCCATTGCGCCCGATCCAGTCAATGGCGGCAGGCACGACCTCCTCGGCACGCTCCAGGCCACCCTTTCCCGGGTTGATCATCTCGCGATAGCCCGCATACCACTCCCAGGCGGAATGGCGCTCCCCGAATGGGCTGACGGTCGCCGTATACAGACCCTCGCGGCGGAGTGCGTTCATCCACGAGGTCGCGTCATAGGAATCCCGGAAGCCACGTGGACAACCGTCGTTGAAAGGATCAGCTGACGATCCCATATGGCCCACAACACCCGTTCGGAATCCGTGCCTGCCACTCCAGAGCGCCGTTCGCGATGGCAGACATGGTGCGTCGGTGACGTAGTTGTTCTCGAAGCGCACCGAATTCTCGGCGATACGGTCGATATTGGGACTGGTGTTACGGTGATAGCCGTAGCAGCCAAGATGGTCGGGGCGCAGCGTGTCGATATCAATGAAGAGTATTCGCATGGCTTACAGCCTCCTTTGGGGTAACTTCTTTGGGCTTCCAGCCTCGCAGGCCGTCTGGACGCCGGGGAAGTCTCAAAGCGAATTCATGGCTCCTGGATATGGACCACCAGCTTGCTGCCATCGTCGATCCGAATGGGGTTGAGGAATGAGAACCCGTCAGACACGAACTCGCAGCCAGGCTCGCGCCCACACAGTGACACGCCGGTGACCCGATCCAGATCGACGAAAGGAAGTCGGAGCGCGTTCAGTGTCAGTGCTCCCGCCATGACCTCTACCTCTATACGGTCTGGAGCGAGCGAGAACATCCCCCATCCCGAGTCAAGGGACCAGAGACAGCGGAAAGTCAGCCGGCCCGAGGTTATGGGATCAAACCCGATCTCACCCTTGACCATATCAAAGGTAAAGCCGCTGAAGGCGTTGAGCAGCGCATAGCTTGCCATCGAGCGAGCGTAGTTGCTCCCGCACTCGATCTCATTCCAGGGGTTGCGTCGCTCACCGTCGTAGCGCTCGCGGATGGACGTCACAACCGCCATGCCCTCATCGACCAGACCCGATTGGATCATCTGGATGGCGGCGGCGTACTCGAAACCGTGCATCGCTTCCTGCGCATAGGGCACAGGGATGACGGGCTTCTGACTCCCCTTCGGCCACTCACAGATGACCAAGCCACCCTCGTCATTGAGGCCAAAGACACGACACGGGTTGAAGTGCGCCCCGAGTGGCTTCTTGAAGTTGTGGCGGGCTATGGACTCGAGTGCCGTCCGCGTCTGGGCCGGATCGAAGAGCTCGCCCAGGCCATAGAGATTAGCGTGCCATTGGGCTAACACCTGGTCGATGCTACAGCCTTCGCCGATCTGATACTTGAGCTCACGGTGCTCGTCGTCCCAGTAGGTCTCGATCGTTCCGCCCACCATGGATGCCTCGCCGCTGGCATAGGGCGTCAGAACCTCACGGTCACCCAGATCAAGTTGCTGTAGGTAGTAACTGCCGTTGAACAAGTGCACATCAGCCCAACTCTTGCCACGCTCGAAGATCGCGTGAAACTCACTCGCAGCCGCATCATCTCCGAGATGCTTGGCCATCTCGGCCCCTGCCTTGAGAGCTCCCAGGTAGAAGCCGGTTAGCCACGCGTTGGGCCCGAAAAGCTCCATATCCAATGTGTGATGCTGCCGGCCCCACAACACTCCTGTCTTGTCGGGATCCCAACGATCGGGATTCTGCTCTGACCAGGCGTACTCGATTGAGTGTCTGATCGAGGGCCAGAGCGAACGCAACCACTCAGTATCGCCGCAGATCTTCCAGTCGCGGTAAACCTTGAGCACATTTCCGAACTGCCCGTCGACACACGGGCGGAAACGCGAAGGTGCGACGCCGAGGGGCAACTGAAGCCGGAATGGCATTCCACCATCGGGACGTTGGTTGTAGACATAGTCAGCGTCGCGCATCGAACGTTCCAGCGCCGGGAAGAGAAAGGGCAGGGCCTGGGCGTAGTTCCAGACGTGAGTGCACGAGCCCTCACAACAGCCGGCGTCGGGATGGCAGCCCTCGAAGCCGTAGAAGGTTCCATCTTCCAGGCGCATGACCGTCGGGCTCTTGAGCACCGAGAGATTGGCCGACACGGCATCGAGCGCCGCCGGTGGCAGGTCGGATTCGAAAAGCGCCTTCTGGAACTGCCGTGTCTGCGCATATAGGCGATTCCAGTTGCCCAGGGCATAGTGAGCACTGGCCTCAGAGTCGCGAAACTGGAATGCGTAGTAGTTGCGCCACCGATTCTCCATACCAGCAACACATGCACAGTCATCGGCGTCCGGATTCCAGTCGTTTGATCGATTGGGGAAGTGCCACGTGATCACAAAGCGAACCCGGCCCACGGATCCGGGGGCTACGTGTACGCGCACAGCCAACGTCGCGGCGTTGCCGTCCCCTGCGGTCTCCAACGCATAGTTGCGCTTGGGCAGGGGCCCCGGTTTGGCAAAGTCATGCCAGTAGACTTCGAGACCATCAAACCAACGCCCGCGGAACCAATACTCCTGATAACTCACGTCCTCAGGCGCAAGTGTTGCGAAATCACCACAAGCACGTTCCCCATCACACGATTCAGAAGTGGTAGCGCCTGTCGCAAGTGTCAGTGTGCCGTAGCCAAGATCATCGGGATTGATTGTGTCAGAGGCCAGGTGAATCCAGTGAGTCCGGTACGTTCGGTGATACCGATTGAGATTGTGCGCGGGCAACGGGTTGTTCAACGTACCCGCGATGGTGTATGTGACAGGGTCATCGGTGGGGTTCTCCACGGCAATCTCGAAGAAGGCCGCAGGGATGCCGGAATCACGGTCGTTCTGTGGGATGAAAGGGTTGAAAGCCGTCATCGTCACGCGCCCGGGAAATGTGTCATCCAGGAAGGTCAGGTCCGCAATCGGGAATCCACCGCGGAACGACACTTCGCGGAAGTGCGGGACGCCCGTCAGGTACTCCCGCAGCGGGCCGAAGCCAAAACTCTGGAACCGGCCGGCTTTTAGGCTCCCGCTATAGGGAGGGTGAAGATCGCCATGGAGCACGCGGGCGTCCAGAAGCGTCCCTGCTCGCTCAGCTTTGATCGCGAAGTGTGAGAATCCGTTGACACTTCCCTTGTTTGGGCGGTTGTAGATCTCCCAATCGATCAGCCTGCCATTGCCGGCGAGCCCGATGCAGCCGGTGCCGATGCCTCCCAGAGGAAAGGAAATCTCGTTTGTACGGCGTCCGCGGTAGACAAAAGGCACATCATCCATAGCTGTCCCCTGTGCGCGCATGGGCTTGTGCCGGGATGGGTCGCGCGCCGTGGCTTTCCCGAGGCACTCGTACGATTATAGCTGCTCACACTCGAGGCACAAAGACACGCAGTTTGCCCGCGCCTACTCCTGGTGGGCCAGACACAGCTAAGCACCTCACGCAAGCGCTACAGCGAGGATGTGACTACTAAGCCCAGCCAGCGAGGGCACCGCCTCAAGGTCTCGAGCGGTCTTTAGAATCACGTCACGCCGCGCGGCATCCTTCCAGCGAGCGTCGAGGTCTTGCATCAGCCAACCCGGTCCCTCGATGCCGAGGATCTGCCCATCGGCAAAGCCGGCTTCCGCTACCTCTGCCGCGAGCTCCGCCGGGTCGTGGAAGAAAGCAGTCGTGAAGTAGTCGCGATCAGGGTGCGGGTTCCTGTGCTGCCCGTCGACAAGGTCACGTTCGACGATGGCGGCAAAATCGGGATTGAGAAGCCATTCATCAAGCAGACCGTCGAGAGCCGACGCATACCGGGAGATTGCTGCGGCAAAGAGAACGCCCCCGACCTTGAGCACGCGCCGCGCTTCCTGAAGGGCCGCGACCCTGTCCGACCGTCCAGTCAGGTGATAGAGCGGCCCCAGGAGCAAGACACAATCCACGGTGCCATCACCGACGTGCAGTTGGCGCGCATCACCAACCGCACAGCTGGCGATCGGGTGATCCGGTTGCAGGCGCGAGGCTTCGCATGCCTGTTGGACGTGCAGGGGAGCGGCATCGACCAGGTGGACCTCGTAACCCAGCTGTGCCAACCAGCAGGCGTACAGGCCCGGGCCGCCACCAACGTCAAGGGCCACGGCTGGCGGCCTCGGGAGGTAGCGCAGGACGAGCTCCTGCGTCCTAGCGAACTCAAGTCGCCCGACACCCGTCAGGAGTCGTTGCGCTTCGCCGCCACGCTGATAGTACGCGATTACCTCTGACAGCAGATCCAACCTCTGCGGCTCGATACGTTGCATTGGGGAACTCACCTCCACCCTGAGATCGCGGCCCTGATTGTGAAGAGGCCGAACAGCAAGATCACCACGCCAGAGCCTCGGTTGATCCAACGTAAGCTTGGCGCCGTCAACTTGGTCCGCAACAAGCTCGCTGCGGCACTGAGAATGAGCCACCAAAGGGCTGATCCCACAAAGACACCCACGACCATGAGTGCAGGCGCGAGGAGGCCAGGCTCCGTAACACTAAGACCCAGGCTCGAATAAACCGCAACAAATGAGAGGATCGTCATGGGGTTGGTCAGGGCCAGGAAGAAGGTGGAGGCGTATGCACCGGCAAGCCCTCGTGGGCTGACGCGACCCACCCGCGTCGAGCTCGACACTTCACTGGAGGGATGTCGCGGCTCGATCATTGCCCGAACGCCGAGGTAGCAAAGGAAGGCCCCGCCGATAAGCTGCAACCACATCTGCTGGGCCGTCATCGCGCTCGCGATCAACGCAAGTCCAAAGGCCGCAATAGCTCCGTAGACGAGGTCTGCCGTCGCGGCCCCCAAGCCGGAAGCCAACCCCATTCGCCGCCCGCCACTCAGCGTTCGCCGGATGCAGAGTACGCCAATAGGCCCTACTGGAGCAGCGATTGAAAAGCCCAGGATCATACCACGGACGAAAATGCCCACACTCATAGCCCTTCTATAGGTTCCCCGCTTCCGATTCGTTCAAGTGACCTTGGCGCGGAGTCAACAGCCCGGTTCGCTGCTCCGCCCGCAGGCCCGAGGCAGCCGGACGGATGCACTACCGGCGCACTGGCGACTTGCGCAGGATCGGTCCAGCAACCCAGCGCAAGAAGCGAGGCAAGTCCTCGCGCACCGTTGCGCGCACAAAATCATGCACCCGGAAGTCGGCCTCTGCCTGGACACGGCGGTACGACACAACAGCAGCGAATGTAATAGCCGTCGTCACGGCGAAAAGGACAGTGAAGGCGTGGACCTGTAAGATCCCCCCCTGCCACTCGAGCGTGCCACATGCTCGCAAAATCCATCCGGCAATAAATGGGGCCAGCCCTCCCGCGAGTCCCGACCCGGCATACCAGATGGACGTGTACGTTGTACGCCCTTCCATCGGCACGATGTCGTTCAGGAACCACCGGTAACTTGCGATTCCCAGGCCGATGCTGGCTACGCCGTAGAGGAAGGCCAAGAGCAGGCCACCAGCAAGCGTGATGCCAGTCCCGGGCGGCAACAGCAGCCATACCCACGGCAGGAGTCCGACTATTCCGAGAGTCACAAGCGTCAACGGCTTGCCCCCATACCGGTCGGCGGCCCATCCCCAGTACAGGCTCGAGGCCAGCGCGCCAACCGTGTTTGCCACATCAAAGAGAACGACCTGTGCCTCCGGAATCAACAGGCGCTCGCGGGCCAGGAGCGGGATGAACGGGTATCCAGCCACACCTGCGATGCCTAGCATCACCCCAATCAAGAAACCCCGAAAACGCCGATCCGATAGCGCCGGTTGGAGGGTCAGCCCATGGCGACTCGCGGAACCACTCACGGGCAATGAGCCCGCAGGCACCCGCACCATTGCCACGACGGAGATAACACCAAGGAAGCTGGCGATGCCGATCAGAAGCTGATAACGACCGTAGCCGCTGCCACGAGCGAGCACGAGACTCGCCAGCAGCATCGCCAGGGCCGAGGTCAGGCTCACCACGACATTGGTCTGACCACCAACCCACCCTCGCACAGCGTCGGGGATGAACTCACGGCTCCACGGGTAGTAGGCCGTCTCCGCAGTGGCACGACAGAGCGCGAAGACGAGAAGTACCCCCGTGATGTAGACAAACAGGATCGAGGACCCGTAGCGATCCAGCACCCAGGGAGCCAGGAGCATCAGCAACATCACGAACTTCCGAAGGCCATAGAAGGTGATGTACGTCCGTTTGAGGCCGAATCTGGTCACCGCCCCCGAGATGAGAGGGGCCACAAGGCCGCAGAAGGGGAAGAGCGACAGGATAAGGCCGATCCGGTCCTTACCCAACCCCAGATCATCGAGGAAAAGGACGAAGACTGAAGACCCGAAGGTCAGCATAAAGAAGACCGCATTGAGCCCGTGGTGGAGCAGGTACCACCCCAGATAGCGCGGCATATGGTATGTGCGCCAGCGCGCACCTTGTGCGGTAGACGAATTCAAGCTCGTGCAGTCCCTTCATCAAGAGAGGCGTGGGACGCTCAACCGCACCCCACGCCTCATCCATGCCGCAGCGAGAGGCTAGAACTCCAGGCCAAGTCGCTCGAACTGCTCCACAGGTGCATCGCTCTTGCGCATCAGAGAGACCAGGTGCTCGATCATCCGCACCTCAAGCGCGATGTCGGATAGCGGGTGCTGTTGCGCCGGATCGGCCTCCTGATCGTAGAGCAGATTTCCAAAGCGATGCCAGGCACCCCCACGCGCAGGGATCTTCATTACCGGGCAGCCCTTGGTGAACACAAAGGGTGGGGCCATCTCAGTCTCCTGCAATTCCTCTACAGCGAAGCTGTGGCGCATATGCATCGGCATGAGCGTGTACTCGTAGAGTGGTCCGTTTTCCAGCTCGACAGGCGCACGCATGTAGACGTAGCGCCCATCGGTGACATTCACGTGCCCACCGTGGATACCGAAGAGAATCGCCTCGCGCAGCGGATGTTCCGCTGTGACCGCCGTCGTCAACGGGATACCTTGCATGTCCCCGGTCAGCGGCACACCGAAGAACTCCAGAAGCGTCGGACCCCAGTCGATGTTCTGGACCAGCGCCTGGCATCGTTCACCGCAGCGAGCGGTGCGGGGATCCCACAGGAAGAGCGGTGTGCGGGCGATCTCGTTCCAGAAGGGCTGAACAACCTTGGCCCACCAGTCGTGTTCCCCTAGCAGGAAACCGTGGTCGGTGCAGACCAGCAACAGCGTGTCCTTCCACATGTCCAACTCGTCCATCAGGTCGAGAACCTTGCCCAGGTGGGCGTCACACATACTGATCAGGGCCGCATTCTCATACCGGACGTGCTGGACCTGGTCAGGGGTCTCGTGAACCTCACGGTACGGAGGCCAGTCGAAATGAGGACCGTCGTAGTCGTGAGGATAGAGATCTTTGTAGTGCTGCTGCGTGAAGTAGGGCTCGTGTGGATCGAAGGTCTCGATCTGCAGAAACCAGTTGTCCTCGCCGACATTGGTACGCATGAACTCCAGCCCCATTGCAAACGTCTGCGCCTGAGGTTGCAACGCCTCGTCCTGCATATAGCCGCGGTTCACCCAGTCCTGGCGCCAGGGCTTGCCCTCACGCGGCGCGACGCACTCAGGGATCTCCGGCTCGGCCACCCGCCCCTTCCACGGATCGCCCTCCTGGCCGCGTGCAATCTCCCAACTGCTGTAGCGAGTATGATAGGTGGCTCCGCCATCTTCCCAGTAGTGATAGTGGTCGCTGACCAGGTGAGTGTAGATGTCGTGCTCCTTAAGGATCTCGGGGACCGAATCGTCAAAGGGCTCCAGAGGTCCCCAGCTCCGGTGAAGGAAGTTGTAGCGCCCCGTGTGGAACTCCCGGCGACAGGGCATACACGGCATGCTGCCGACGTAGCTGTTGTCAAAGGCCACGGTTCGCCGGGCGAGCCGCTGGAAGTTCGGCGCATCCACCCAGTCACAGCCATAGGGTGGGAGCATATGCCGGTTCAGGGAATCGAACATCACCATAATCGCGCGCATAGAGCCTCCTTCGGTAGTCACATGGACCTCCCGGAAAGCTGCCCAACCAGGGGCTATGCCAGGAGGCCATACTGAGGATGAACCGTCACTGCATCATAGCATCAAGTGGAGGTTTGGCCCAAGCAGTGATGACGGTATACTGCAGGCGAGCAGACGTCTGCATTCAAAGCGGAGGTGCGGAAAGATGGATGAGATCGTGATCAACTACGACGAGGCAAAGGTTCCCCACTACGAGCTGCCCGATCCCCTCATCTTTGAGGATGGGAGTCCAGTCGCCGATGCCAACGCCTGGCCCGCCCGGCGCGCTGAGATCCTGGCGCTCTTCGAACAGCATATCTATGGGCGCGTTCCGGTGTATGGTGCGGCGATGTCGGTGGGGGTGACGTCGGTGGCAGAAGGGGTCCTTGGCGGACTGGCCACGCGCAAGGAGGTGACTCTCCGGTTGACGGGGAACGCATCCCACCTCGAGATCAAACTCCTCATCTACATTCCACAAGCGCGAGCCAGCGCTGTGCCACTCTTCCTGGGACTGAACTTCGCGGGTAACCATACCGTCCACACCGATCCCGGGATCAGCGTGCCTACATCGTGGGTTCCCAACTACACGCATCTGGGAATCGAGGACCACCGTGCAAGGGTCGAATCACGAGGGGCAGCCAGTGCACGTTGGGCTGTCGAGGCGATCCTACAACGCGGCTATGGACTGGCTACGGTCTATTGTGGTGACATCGATCCTGACTATGACGACGGCTTCAGCAATGGTGTGCACGGACTCTTCCCGCGGGATGATCGTGCCGGCGATGCCTGGGGCACGATCGCTGGTTGGGCCTGGGGACTCAGTCGCGCCCTCGACTACCTTGAGACGGATGATGCCGTGGATGCCTCCCGCGTCGCCGTTATGGGACATTCGCGCCTTGGGAAGGCCGCATTGTGGGCCGGCGCGGTCGACTCGCGTTTCTCACTTGTCATCTCCAACAACAGTGGTTGCGGCGGCGCAGCACTTTCGCGGCGAGAGTATGGGGAGACAGTGAAACGTATCAACACGGCCTTCCCCCACTGGTTCTGCACGAACTTCAAGACCTACAACGATCGTGTGGCGGCACTGCCGGTCGACCAACACGAACTCATCGCCCTGATCGCTCCCCGCCCGGTCTATGTGGCCAGTGCTGCGGAAGATCTGTGGGCAGACCCGCGCGGCGAGTACCTGGCGGCGGTCACGGCCAGCCCCGTCTATCAGCTCCTGGGCTTCGAAGGGCTAGTGGACAGGGAGATTCCCGAAACCAACCGGGCCGTCCATACGCGTGTGGGGTACCACATCAGAGCAGGGGGGCACAACGTGACCACATACGACTGGGAGCAGTACCTGGATTTCGCCGACAGGTGGCTGTGAGACAATGAGCACGGCAGGCGCTGCGACGCGAATCATCCAGTACAGGGACTCAGACGCCGTCCGCCGCGTGGGCATCATCCAAGAAGACGGGATAGTTGCCACGCTGCCCGGCGAGCAGACTGTATACGCCCTTGCGCTAAGTGCCATCGAACGCCGGTGCACCCTCCGACAAATCTTGTTTGGGCTGGTAGCCGAGCGCCGGGAATCCTACGGAGCGCTGGTCGACCAGCAGCGCATCCTGCCGCCGCTGGATCACCCCGATCCTGCACACATGCTTATCACCGGCACAGGCCTCACCCATCTGGGTAGCGCGGACGCCCGCAACCAGATGCACAGATCAGCGGCAGAGGCACTCACCGATAGCATGCGTATGTTTCAGATGGGACTGGAGGGGGGACGACCCGAGCCCGGAGACACCGGCGTTCAGCCCGAATGGTTCTACAAGGGCGATGGCAGTAGTGTCGTCGCGCCGTACGCGCCCATCGTCAGTCCAGCTTTCGCCCTGGACGGAGGCGAGGAACCGGAGATCGTGGGACTCTATGTCATCGGACCCAACGGAGATCCCTATCGTCTTGGCTTTGCACTGGGGAACGAGTTCTCGGATCACGTCATGGAGCGGCAGAACTACCTCTACCTGGCCCACTCCAAATTGCGCCCGTGTGCCTTTGGGCCCGAACTAAGACTCGGAGGGCTTCCCGATGACCTTCGCGGGACGTGCCGCATTCTGCGCGGAGGCTCAGCACTCTGGGAGCGTCCTTTCCTTAGCGGCGAAGCGAATATGTCACATACCTTGGCCAACCTGGAAGCCCACCACTTCAAGTATGCCCAGTTCCGGCGACCGGGCGATGTCCACGTTCACTTCTTCGGTACTGCAACCCTTAGCTTCGCCGATGGGATCGTGCTCGCCCCAGGTGACGTCATGGAGATTCAGGCTGAGGAGTTCGGCCACGCGTTACGGAACCCTCTGGCGGTCAGCCAGCCGCACGACGTTCATGTCCAACCGCTCTAGAGGGCCTGTCCGGTATAATGGATGGCGTATCATATACAGTGAAGGGATTTGACGATGAACAACGAGCTACTAACGCTTTGGGAGATACCCAAAGCAAAGGAGATCTTTATGATCGCGGGCTGGCATCAGTGGGCTGACGCCGGCGCGATCTCTTCGGGCCTGCCCCTCTACTTGATCCACAAGATGAAAGCTCGGAAGATCGGTGCGATCAAGGACGATGGTTTCTACCTGTTCCAACTCCCGGGAGCACACCACTTTCTGCGACCCGAGATCAAGCTTGAAGAGGGTCACCGTAAAGAACTCCATAAGCCTGCCAATGAGTTCTACTACGTGGGAGACGACGAGAAGGGACTTGTGATCTTCATCGGCGAGGAACCGCATATGCGCATAGACCGCTACGCCGAGACGCTGTTCAGCGCAGTCGAGGCGCTGGGCGTCAAGCGCGTCGGCGCAATTGGCGGCGTCTATGGCTCCATTCCGTACGATCGGGATCGCGAAGTGTCATGCGCCTACAGCCTTCCGAC
This sequence comes from Anaerolineae bacterium, assembly GCA_034676785.1. Lineage (GTDB taxonomy): Bacteria > Chloroflexota > Anaerolineae > B4-G1 > SLSP01 > PWVB01. Next base: position 13,107 of record JAXDDP010000065.1, read on the forward strand.
CATGAAGGATGAGCTCAGCCGGTATGCAGTCCGCTTCTCGGACTACGAAGGCGGCTCCACGATCGGCACATACCTGGTTGATGGGGCTGAGCAACATGGGATCGAGTTCTTCGTTTTCTATGCATTCGTCCCGGCGTACAACTTCGGGGACGTATCGGAGATGGTACAAGGTATCAGCATCGAGCACGACTTCAAGGCCTGGTACGATGTGATGCGGCGGCTGAACCATATGGCTGACTTGAACATCGATCTATCGGAGCTGGAGGAGCAGAGCTACGACCTGATGGTGTCGATGGATGCCAAGATCGAGGAGCTCGTCGAGCAGATGCCCGATGTGGACGTACGCGCCTACCTGGAAGAGGTCGCCGACGACTATGAAGCCAAGCCCTTTGTCCCGCCTTTGAGCGACGTGTGGGGCAAGGCGATTGGCAACCTGCTCAACGACGATGATGTCTAGCGGAGACTGATCCCCCGATGAAGTAGTGCTGGTGGCCCAGTCTCCGCCAGGGTTACCCATCGCTGCAGATGTCAGGTCGCTGAGCTTCCGTTCTGGGTGTCCTCGGGAGTCTCCTCACACGGCAATGTAAACCAGAAGGTAGTGCCCTGGCCCGGTTCACTGTAGGCCCCAACCTGCCCCCCAAGCCGCGTGACGATGCGCTGGACAATCCAGAGGCCTAACCCGTGGCCGGTGGACCGCGAAGGATCAAGGCGGCTAAAGGGCGCAAAAAGCCGGGCAATCTGTTCACCTTTCAACCCGTTGCCGTTGTCCCGGACCCAAAACCGCACAACCGGCTGAGGCTCGCCCGTGCCCTCATCAAGCGCTCCCGGGCACGCCGGCTTTCGATCGTATCCAAGGGTCAGAATGGGTGGTGTGCCGCCATACTTCACGGCGTTTGTCAGGTAATTGCTCCACACCTCCATCACCCAGGGCGTGTATCCGATGGCCCAGGGCCAGGAATCCGGGGAACTAACCTCGAACGCCTTGCCTGACATCTCGTTGCGCACATCATCGAGCACTTCGCGCACGACGTAGCCCATATCGAATGCCTCGCACGCAAGATCATCCTGCTGGTGAGCACGTGCGAGCAGCAAGAGAGCATCGATCGTGCGCGCCATCCTGTGACCGGACCGCAATAGGATGTCGAGTTGCTGTCGGACTTCGTCCGGTGGCAGCTCCTCAACCCCCAACTTCAGCGTCTCTGCAAACCCAATGATCGTACTGAGAGGACTCACCAGATCGTGGGCAACGGTGCCGGCAAAGTCATCGAGCTGCTCGTAGCTCGCTGTGAGCTCAGCCAAGTGACCCTTCAACGCCCCTTCACTTATGTAGCGCTCGGTGATGTCATGCAAGACGATGACCCGGCCCATTGGCTGCTGCGTGTAATCCTCAAGGGCCAAGATACGGCACTCGTAGGCACGCTGCTGGTCATCGGACGGAAAAAGGAGATCGAGGGGCTCAAGGTTTGCAGACACCAGGTGCTCCAGAAGCGCAGGCCACGTGTCCAGGATCTCGGCAAGAGGCCGCCCTGTGCACCCAGTGATTCCTGGTTCCGGCCGCAAAGCGCTCATTAGCTCTCTCGCTGCCGGATTAGCATCCACCAGGCGATTGGCTGCATCTGTGACAATGACGGCGTCGCGCATCGTGTCGAACACCCGCCCTCTTGCCAGGGGTTTGACATCCAACAGGCGGTCGCGTGCCATCCCAATCGCAAAGAACAGCACCGACAGAGCCAGCCCAATGGGCGTATAGTCTTTCTGAAGGTTCGGCACCACTCGAAGAACGTAGATCAGATTCCACACGACCGGGACAAAGCCACCCCAGACAAACCAGCGCAATTGCTTACGATAGCTCGGCGAGTAGCCGACGTAACTATACGACACGAGCAAGGTACCCAACAACACCATGGCATAGCTCTGGGTCACGTGAATCCAGAACCATGGACCGTGGATGACGTTAAGCGCCAGGACCTGCCCGACTGGCAGGAAGCGAGCGTCCTGCCAGACCAGGCGATGGCTCTCATTCGTCCATACCAACAGCAGCGTCATGGTCGGGATCACGCCAGAAAGCCAGTAGAGAGGGGAACGGAGCCAGTGGCGCTTGCCGGCATACTGCACCATAAACGCCAACCAGGCAACGGGCGTTGTGGCTATGAAGAGGTAGGTTACCTTAGCCCAGAACAGCGTCCACCGTTCTGTGCCCGCAGCTAACTCGAGTGAGTTGCAGACGAGCCACCCCTCAACCGCGCACAGGAGAAGCACAAAAGTCGAGACTTCTCGGGTCGTTCGCACACGGTACGTCGACACCAGAGCCCCGGCAACGACCAGACAAGCAATGGGCGCCAGGACGAGGAAAAGCGTGTACTGCATCATCTCGCTATAGCCTCTACAGGAACACTCCGACGATGCATTGCCGCCAGTCAGTCATCAGAGGGCAGGTAGGGCGAAAACATCGCCGGTGTCAGCAATCCATTGTGCCAGACGGTCCTGGAGTTGCCGGCGCTCTGCCCTGAACCGAGAGTTGTGCGCGAGGTTCACCAGCTCGTATGGGTCCGAATTGAGGTCGAACATCAACCACGGCTGACCCTCCAGAACAACGTACTTCCAACCGTCACGGGTGACGACAGCCCGCCACGGACGATCAACACTGTCACCATGCCCTGTTGGGATGACGGACTGGATGAATGCCGAGTCGGGGCATTCGGTCTGTGGGCGCGACGGAAGTCGGAGACCTGAGTAGTCATGCCCGCGCATCCAGGTAGGCTTGTCGATGCCGCAGAGTCCCAGCGTAGTGGGAGCAATGTCGACGTGGTTAATCAGTGCATCGGGTCGCCCGGAGCGACCCTCGTACTGTGGATGGAGACCGCCAACAATGAAGGGCACACGGACTGCTTCCTCCCACGGAGCCGTCTTCAGGAACTGTCCGTGGGATCCATGGATGTCACCGTGATCAGAAAAGAAGAGGATGTGGGTGTCGAGGTCCAACTCCGCATCGACCAACGCCTGACGTATCCGACCAACATTCCAGTCAAGGTTCTCGATCTGGGCATACGCGCCGGCCAACTCGCGCCGGGCGCGAGTCTGCACCCAGTCGACCGGCGGCACATTGGGCCGTAGCTGGACTTGAGCCGGGGTATGATGCACCATCCACTCAGCCGGGGCAAGATAAGGGTTGTGTGGGGGCTGTACCGAGAGCACGGCGAAGAATGGCTGAGCCTGGCCAGCACGTCGAGCTTTGCCGCGTTCAAGGATGTAGTCGACCATGAGGTCTGTCAGGGCGTCGGTCTCGTAACCCGGCAACCGGTAGTGAAACGCGTTGGCGCCCTCACCACCATGAACCCAGCAATCCCATTGGCTGTTGTTGTTCTCATAGCCGACCCACGTATGGAAATGGCCACGCTGCTCAGGGGGGATAATGTACATCGCGGCTCGGCCATCACGTTCCTTGAAGCCACCCAGGTGCCATTTCCCGAAATAGGCGGTGTCAAAGCCATGGTTGTTGAAGACATCGGCTACCGTGGGCATTTCCGGTGGGATCGGGTACTCGTGACCCGGCACACACTCGTGAGGATAACGACTGGTGAGCAACGACCCTCGATAGGGGCAACAAAGAGGGAAACCAGAGACGGCGCGTTCGTAATTCTGCCCCTCTGCAGACAGCCGGTCGATGTTGGGGGTATTGAGATTCGGGTCGCCATTGCAGCTGAGCGCCTGCGCGCGGTGCTGATCCCCAAAGATCCAGATGGCGTTCTTGAGCTCAGACGATGGCATATCGGCTCCTCACATTTCGTTTCTGAATGAGCCACGGTCGAGGCGGTTCAGGGGAACCGCCTCGACACAGCGTTTGGTTACTCAGCTACCTCCTGTGCCATCCGGAGGTAGCTCTCATACCTGCTACGCGAGATGTCACCATTATCGACAGCCCGACGGATGGCGCAACCAGGCTCACCGTCGTGCCGGCACCCCGTTCCGAACTTACAGGACCCAAGATGCGGTAGCATCTCAGGGAAGCAGGTTCCAAGCGTATGACGATCGACGTGCCACAGCCCAAGTTCGCGCATGCCGGGCGTATCGACCACGCCGCCGCCCGCAGATAGAGGAATCAGCTCGAGGTGCGTCGTGGTATGCCGGCCCTTGCCGATCTTTCCAGTGCCCACCGCGTTCACGCGCAGGCCCAGTCCCGGCTCGATCGCATTGAGCAGACTCGTCTTTCCCACACCGGACTTACCAACAAGCACCGAGATCCGCCCCTGGAGTTCCTCACGGACCGTCTCGATCCCCTGACTGTCGACTGTGCTGGTGAGCGTCACGGGGTAGCCCAGGCCGCGGTACAGCGCGAGCACGTGGCCCAGTTCGGCTTCGACCACCAGGTCGATCTTGGTCACACAGATGCGGGCCGGGATGCCGGCGGACTCAGCCACCACCAGATAGCGGTCGAGCAGATGCCACTTCGGTTCCGGGCGAGCGGCAGCGAAGACCACCACGACCTGGTCAACGTTAGCAACGAGGACCTGCTCCAGTGGTATTGGCCCAGGGTCCCGCCTTGAGAGCTGACGTTGGCGAGGGAGCACCTCCTTGATCATGCCAGTTCCATCACCCGCAACCACAAAGGCTACGTGATCACCAATGGCAACCGGATCTACCACTTCGATATTCTCAACACGTTGTACCTCGTAGTGCCCGAGCGACGCCGGGTCACGCAGGGGATACAGCAAACGCTTCCGGAGCAGCGACGAGAGCGTGCAAGGCACGTCCCCCGACTCCACTCGCACAGTGTACCTTCCACGATCCTTTCGAATCACCAGTCCTTGTTTCAGTTCGTCGGACACCGTCGTTCTCCTCATTCTCATCCGCACCCACCGGGCCGCAGTCGCGATCCGGATAGAGACACCTTCGGACATTGCCCATCGCATCGATGTTGCTGGATCGTCGCTGTTCCATAGTTCACCTCCCTCTGAGAACAAAAAAACCACGCGACTCGATAGTCCGTGGCTGTGATGGTGTTGCCGATCCCCAAGGGATGGTGCGGGACACAAAGAAGCCACGGGCACAAGTGAGCCCGTGGCTTCGCGATATGCGGAATCAGCCGGTGATGGCTAGCGTGGCTGGCAGAGGCACACTTGTCGGTCGCTGGTTACGACTACATAGACTTTGCTCACCGACATCGTACGCCTCCTTGGCAGATGATAATTCTATGATACGCCCGAATCGAACAACGTCAAGCGGTTCGGGCGCCGGGTGAAACGGGCCGCAGCAGCAAGTCCAGGACACCTATTCGGTGGGATGCCTTCGGCTGTGGCCTCACGTGCCACTCCGGGCGGTCTAGTCAAAGCGGAACCTCCATGCCGCGATACCGGCGAAGAGCACGGCCATCGCCAACAACACTCCAACCTGTGGCAGGACATCGGTCAGGCTCGCCTTCTCGGCCATCAGGCTGAAATAGGCCTCAATCGCGTGGGCGTGAGGTGTGAGCTTCGCGACCACGGCCATCGGTCCTCCAGAACGTCCTACCGGAAACAGGCTGATGGCAATCGCTCCACCCAGCCCAGCGAGCACGAAAGCCAGAATCGTACCCACACTATCTGCCTGTTTCGCGCTCTTGGAGAAGCTCGCGACCAACATCCCCATCGCACTGGCAACCAGACCCAGGACCACCGTTACCACTACCAGAGCCAGGGGAGCGCGCCCGAACGGCATCTTGAAAGCGATATTCGCCACGCCAAAGAGCACTGCTACTTGCATGCAGACCAGCAGTGTGTAAGCGAGGACCTTACCGGCAATGATCGACACCTTGGGGATCGGCGCAGCCAGCAGGCGGCGTAGCGTCCCAACCTCTCGTTCGTGCAACAAAGACTCACCAGCCACACCAACGACGAAGAACACAAACATCACAGTGATGGCCGGAAACATGTGGGCCAGGAATACGGTGATGTTACTGTCAACAGTAACCCCCTGGATATCCTCATGGACCACCCTGATCGACGGGTCGCTGCGGAGCTCGTTGATGCGCGTCATAATCACGCCAAGGCTCTGTGCTGCGACGGCGCGCTGCGTGTCTGGGTCGGCATCATCGAGCAGGCCGGACTCGCGCAAGACCGTGCGCACACCGTATTGAACCTCGCCCCAGATGGTTGCTTCGGCGACTGCCGTCTGCATAATCCCGTTCACAATCTCCGCAAGCTGGGGATCCGCAGGGTCCAGAATGACCTGGATCTCAGTCTGTTCGTGTGCGTCGATCCGATCGGTGAAATCCTCGGGAATCACGATAGCAGCCGTGGCGTCGCCCTCCGCCACGACGGATTCGGCCGATTCAGGCGACCCAGGCTCCACGATCCCAAGGACCGAGATGCTGTGGAGCGCTTTGCTGAGCTCCGCACCAAAGGTACCCCTGTCCTGATTCACCAGGGCAACGGTCACAAAGATGGGATTGGTCTCGCTGTCGCGAGCCATCTGCATCTGCATAGAGCCATAGAGCGAACTGATCAGCAATGGCAAGAGGAAGAGCACAGCCAGTGCACCGCGCTCTCGGAGCAGCACCTGGATTTCCTTCCCGGCCACGATCAGGCATTGGTGCATAGCGTTCATTCTCACCCTCCTTCGACCTGACACAGCCTAGTCGAAATCGAAGCGCCAGAGCCCGACGGTCAGGAAGACTGCGGTGAAGCCCAGAAGCGCCCCCATCTGCGGCAACACCTCGCCCAGGCCCGCCCCGCGGACAAGGAGGTCTGTATAGGCGCGGTTTGCCCAGTAGTGAGGCACCAGTCGCATCACCGGGCCCAGGAAACGTTCCAGGAAGAATACCGGAATCATGCTACCACCCAGGACTCCCATCGCCCATAGAATCACGGCACTGATCCCACCGATCTGGTTCTCAGTGCGCGCCAGCGCCGCCACGAGGACGCCCAGACTGGAGGAGCAGAATGCCATCAGCACGGAGACCAACACCAGTGCGACCGGCGAATTCCCCAGGCGCAAGGGCGCCTGGCCCAACAACGGGAGAACGAGCAGGCCGAAGCCGAAGATCACGACGACCTGGATGAGCGACGCGATGATGTTGGGCACCATCTTGCCGAGCAGCAGTTCGGCCCTGGAGATGGGCGAGGCCAGGAGCCGACGAAAGGAACCGACGCGTTTCTCATCATAGATCGACCGCGCCGTGGTCTGTGACGTGAGAAAGACGAAGAGCACGGTAAATCCCGGAACGGCCAACTGCGCCGCAGTGGCCTCCTCCTCGACGTCCACAGCGCGTGCTGGGACGCGTTCGGACAGGGTCACGAGAGGTCGCGTGCGCGAGAGCTCGAACTGGGACCGTGCCTGCACCGGTCCTTTCTCGACCGCTAGCGCAGCATAGGCATCTGGAACGTTGGCCATCATCTCACCCATCTGGCGCAACCCGGTCAGGATCTGCCCCTCCAGCGCCATATCGCGCGCCACTCCTTCGATGACCAGTCGGATTGCCTCGGTGCTCGACGGATTCGCATCGGGACGGCTGACCAGGCGAAGGGTGACCTGGCGTCCGGCCTCCAGGTCGGTGCTGAAACCCTCGGGGATGAACAATGCTCGGGGTAACCGGTTCTTGTCGAGATCCTCCTCGACCGCAGCACGGTCCATGATGCCCACACGAATGCCACCGGCGGCCTCGATGCCATCGCGGAGAACCGTTGCCTGTGGGCCGCTATCAAGGTCCACCACAGCCAGGAATATGCGCGTGTCCCGGTTGCTGCTCAACGAGGTCTGCATCGCCCCGCTGAAAACAAGGATGAAGATCAGCGGGAGCCCCAAGAGCTGAACCAGCACACCTCGGTCACGAAACAGGATCTTGAGATCCTTGACAGCGATGTGTAGCGCATTCATCTCATCGCCTCAATCCCGAAGCTTCTTACCGGTCAGGTGGAGGAACACGCTCTCCAAGTTGGGTTCCAGGATCTCCAACGATGTCAACGTGATATCGTGGGCGTTCAGATACCCGATCACGTTGACCACGGCTTGTTGGCTCTGCTCCGTCACAATCTTGATAACGGCGCCCGCGGGGACAGGGGGACGTTCCCGAGTTTCGGCTGCAACAGCCGTTGATGGCGCAGCCACCGGTGCATTGATCAGAACGACCTCCTTCACCGTCGGCAACGCAGCAAGCGCTTCACAAACGGCAGCGTCAGCCTGCTCAACCCCCACGTGAATGACGCCGCCTCCCAGCAGCCCGATGAGATTCTTGATCGTGTCCAGCGCAACGATCCGGCCCTCATCGATGATCGCAGCGCGGTTGCAGAGCAGCTCCACCTCTTCCATATAGTGGCTCGTATAGATGATGCTCATTCCGCGCTCGCGATTGAGACGCAACACGCTCTCGAAGATGTGATTCCTGCTCTGCGGATCAACGCCCACGGTCGGCTCGTCGAGAAAGAGCAGGCGTGGCTGATGCACCAAGCCAGCGGCAATGTTGACGCGCCGCTTCATCCCTCCCGAGAATGTCTCGATGGCCTGATCGGCGCGATCAGTTAACGAGACGATACGGAGGACATCAGCCACGCGCTCTTTGAGATCACGGCCCTTGAGCCCATAGACTCGACCGAAGAACTCAAGATTTGCCCGGGCACTCAGTGTGGGATAGAGGGCAAGGTCCTGGGGAACCAAGCCGTTCAACGTTTTGGCCTCTGCCATCTGCGTACGCACATCATGCCCGCCAATCCGTGCTGTACCTGCAGTTGGCGGGAGGATGCCTGTCAGCATCGAGATCGTGGTTGTCTTGCCCGCCCCATTCGGGCCAAGTAGCCCGAAGATCTCGCCTTCCTCTACTGCGAAGCTGATGCCTTTCACGGCCTCAAACTCGCCGAACTTCTTGACCAGGTTATCAACTTCCAAGATGGCTGACATACAAGCACTCCTCTTACCAGTGCGGTGACACAACACCTGACGATGGACAGGTCTGCCCGTCGTCGGACCCGCGGTAGGCAACCTATTGCGGTAGCAGCGCCTTATCTATGACAAGGACATCGGCGCCCAAAGCATGGGTAGCCTCTACCCCGATGCGCTTGCTCTTGGCAACGGGGCCCTCGATGTAGACCTTTGCGAGGTCATAGCCGACAATTACCCCATTGCTATCGATCACGACATCGTTGAGCTCGCCGATCCGTGTGCCGTCCTGGCTCACGATGCCACGTCCCTTGAGTTGATCGCTCACACTCAAACACTGCTCGTGACAAGCGAGCTGTTCCTTGGGCACAACGGCCTCGACTGATGCTATGAGGATCACGTCTACTCCCCACACTTGAATCGCGCTGGCAGGAACGAGCCGTGTCTGGCGGCTGAGGATGTTCCCCTCCTCATAGAGGATCGCGCTCACCGTCCGCGTCATCGGATCGATCAGAAGATCCTTGACCTTGGCAATGATCTTCCCGTCGGCGGCACTCACGATTGGCTTGTCCTTCAGATCGGAACTCACACGTGTAATGGGCATTGGTTTCTCCTTTCAGTTCAGTTAGCGACCAGAATCATCAAACCGACAACTTGAGCAACAGGTAAGGTGCGACCTGGCGATCAGCGCTATAGCACCCCCTGAGCCTCAGGGCAGCAGATAGAGCAGCAGTACGATCAAGGCAGAGAGCGGGACGATCACGACCCATTCATTGACCTTGAGAAGCTGAGGCAGTGTCAGGTCCCCATAGTCGCCGCGATGCAGAATCACGCGGTCAAGCCGGGGATAGGCAATGGCCAAGAGTCCCGAGCCAAGGATGATGCCCGCGAGCCCACCGATAGCGGCATCCAGGTAACCATTCCCGATCGCGCCAGCAACCGTGCCCGGGCAGTATCCCAGCAAGGCGAATCCCAGACCGAAGATCAACCCACCCACGGCATTTCGGCCCCAGGACCCCGTCTTCGGGCTGAACCGCACCCAGCCCAGGTGCTTCATCAGGTGGATGCCGATCATTCCGGTCACAACTGCAGAGAGCATGACTTTGACAACCGTGAAGTCCTCCAGCAGCAGCTGACCGACGATCACGTCATACTCGGTCACACCGCCCTTCTGGAGGAAGAAGCCAAACAGAATGCCGAACAGCAGGCCCCACAACAGATCCCAATTTTGACCGCTCTGTCTGGATTTCATGGCGCGCCTCATCCGGGCAGACCGTAAAGCAGGAAAGCCATGGCGATCCCGCCGATGAAGAAGCAGATGGCGGAAATCCAGCCCGACACGGCGAGTTGCATCGTGCCGCTAATCCCATGCCCGCTGGTGCACCCATCGGCCCAGCGCGCACCAAATCCCAGCAAGATCCCTCCAACGAGTGCCGCGACTTGGCGCGGCACTGCCGCATCGCCAAAGGTCAGGGCCCACCGTGAGGGGACCCATCGCAAGCTGAAACTACCCGAGAGAACCGACGAGATGAACGAACCGATGACTACACCCAGCACAAGCATCCACTGCCAGTCGATGGTGGGCTTCGTCTTGAGATAGTAGGGCCGCTGAAGAGCTTTCTGTCCCCGCAGCGCCTTCTCGATCATCCCGGCAGTCCGGGCAAACGTCGTCGAGCACCCCAACGGCTTCTGAGAAATGAGCAGCGTGGCCCAACTCAGAACGCCGATGGCGATACCCACCGCATAGGGCGACCATCGTGTAGCCGTCAACCAGTCCATCGGTGCCCCCTTATCAGTCTACAAAGGTGGAGAAGTAACGCGATCCGTGCGGGTTGGTGCAGACCTTGCAGTGCCTGGCATAGCCCGCCGTACTATATCCTGTCATCCCCCCAGCCACGTTGTGGACCTCACGAAAGCCCTTTTGCTTGAGGATGCTGGCGGCGAGGCTGGAGCGATTGCCTGAGCTGCAGATGACATAGGTGGGCGCACGATCGAGAAGCTCAACGTAACGCCAGCGCAGTTCGGGTGCGGGGATGTTGATCGCGCCTTGGATATGGCTATCCTCGAACTCCAGGGGTGCCCGCACATCAACGAGCACAAAGTCCTTGTCGCCGACCACCCTGTCGTGAAGGTCCTCAGCGGAGACAAGATGGATATCCTCAATCTCCATCCCAGCGGTCACCCAGGCAGGCATACCGCCGCGCAGGTAACCAACGACACGATCAACGCCTACACGGCGTGCCCACAACGTGGCTGCCACGGCATCGTCATAGCTATCCGCCACCCACAGGATGTCCTTATCCGTCGGCAGGACCCACCCAGCAAAGGTCGGGAAATTGCCGCCCAGGTCCAGGTGCCACGCTGCCGGTACGTGCAGCCCGGCAAAGGCGGCATAGCTGCGCACATCCACAGCAATGACTTCAGGGTCAGCAAGCCGGGCTTCAAACGCCGCCGGCGCCACCTCCTCAAGGGCTGGCAGATCCGAGACCAGCGTCGGACCCTGGCGGTTGATATCGCTGCAGCGGCTAAAGTGGTCCGGCGCCGGCGGCATATCCGAGGTCAGTAATCGGATGAAGGCTGCCTTGTCGTGAATCTGGAGCGCAGGATTGTACAGCCGCTCGTATCCGATCGTCGTCTGGCGCTTGGCACCCATTGAACGTCCGCAGAGTGATCCTGCCCCGTGAGCGGGATAGACCTCGCAGTAGTCTGGAAGGCTCAGCACTTTCCCATAGAGACTGTCATAGAGCTTGCCGGCAAGTTCGATAGCCTTATCGGGAAAGAGATCAGGCCGCCCTACATCCCCCACGAACAACACATCACCAACAAACGCTCCAATGGGCGACTCACCACGGGAATGATCGGTCACAACATAAATGACGTGTTCCGGCGTATGGCCCGGCGTCTCCAGCACCGCGAGAGACATATCCTCAAGCTCAATCGTGTCGCCTTCACTGACAGCGACATGATCGAAAGCGCATTCCGCCGACTTCGGTGCCACGATCTTGGCGCCGGTCTTCTGCGCCAGGTCCATGTGCCCCGAAACGAAATCCGCGTGGAGGTGCGTCTGTAGAATAAGCGTGATCCTCACCCCCAGTGCTCGGGCAGCCTCTATGTACCCATCCACATCGCGCTGTGGGTCGATCACGGCACAGGTCTGCTTGCCCGCCAGCAAATACGAGCTGTGCGCGATTTTCTCCACAAAGAACTGCTGCAATAACATAGACCCTCCTTCGGGTACCCTTAGTTTGCGACGTCAGCCAGCCTCACCCGACCACTGGCTGATCGAGTGCTCCGGCTCGAACCCAATCAGCGCGCGTGCCTTGTCGTAGCTCACCAACGTCTCACTCCCCACTACACGATGCTTCCACGTGGTTACCTCTGGGAAGCAATAGGCCACCAGTAGTTCACTGTCCACACCGACCGAATTGTGACTGTCATTCACGAACAGCGGATGGCTTCCCTCATACTCTGACGTAACACCCTTCTCGATTGCCTGTGCCGCGTCGAGCACATTGATGCTAGCCCAGAAGTCCTGGCGCCCGAAACAGAGCATCACCTCAGGAGGAGGAGGTCCCTCGTGGCGCATCTTCTCCCAGCGTTCCCGCTGAAGCTCCCAAGGCTGCTCCTTCAGACGCTCACCGCGCACGCTCTCCTGCTGCTCAACAGCCGCCGCAAAACGTGCCTTGCGCTCCTCTTCCGGAAGCTCCTTCAGCACCGCGAGCGCCTCACGGCGTCTTGCCGCGCCCTTGACCCACCACGACCCACGCTCACCCGACAGATTGTAGACACCTGGAAAGCGCAGGCAGACACCGGAGATCCCCTCACGACGCCAGAAGTAGGCTGCGGTCTCCTCTAGAACGCGCTTCGAGAAGGAGTAGGGATCAGTCGTGTAGTCCGGGTGCTCCTCATCAATTGGAAAATAGCGGATAGGGAACGACTTGATCCCATAGTTGAAACCCAACGCATTGATCGAGCTCGCACTTACCACCCGCTTGATACCAGCATCCGCGGCGGTCCGGTAGATGTTGAAACTGCCCCTGCAGTTGACGTCAAAGACTACGTGCTCCGGCCCCATCGAAGGTGCCGCCAGGGCGGCGAGATGCACGACCGCATCCAGCCCATCGAACACCCCCTTGAGTCCCCCAAAGTCCGTGATGTCGACCTGTCGATACTCGGCCCCTCTAATCTCTTCAGCGACTTCGGACGTGATGTCGCTCTCTGAGACTCGATCCAACACGAGCACGCTGTGTCCGTGTGAGATGAGTTGTGCCACGGTCGTCCTTCCAATACTGCCAACCCCACCAGTGACTGCGATACGCATTGTCTCCATACCCCGTTGTTGAAGTGGCCCGCGCCGCAAGAGGGCGCGGGCTGGTGTGTCAAGAAGTGTGGGCCCTTATCGCCTACCTCGGTCCTATCCAGGAAACTGCCTGCGCTAGACCAACGCGCGTCAGTGACCCTCGCCCAAAAGGCTGATCCGGCGCTCTGCATCGAAGTGGCGATCCAGTTTGAGTGCATCAAAGCGCAGGATGACTGCCTCAGCCAGATAAAGCACCTCCGATCCGGGCTCAAGATGGCCTGCGATCGACCACTCGTCACGGAAGCCCACGGTCATGTGCAGATGAGGCTTGCCATTGGCGATGATGCCACTGATACTCGAGACCTCCAATGGCTTCTCGATAGTGAAGATGCGATCGTCGGGCGGGAAGTGGTCGTGCTCGATGTGATGCATGCGCGCCACTTTGAGCGTACCGATGCCTGAGACGACCGCACCGTTCTGTATCCCGTGTTCCTTGATGGCTGCCTCGATCGTCTCCAACAGCATTTCGCCTGGTGCAATACCCACGACGACGACCTCGAGAACGCCACTGTATGACTTGGAAAACATCACCGTCCTCCTACTTCACCGTATCGTCAGGTTCGAGCCCCAACGTCTCATATTTATGCCGTCGCGCCACCTTGTCGTTGCGCAACTCTCGATGGGCGTAGGTCGCAACATCGACAGCAATGTCCTGGGGCACGACGATCACCCCATCGCCATCCGCCACCACGACATCGCCAGGGTAGACCAGAACCCCACCGACCTCGACGGGGATGTCGAAAGCGTCAAACTGCAGCCGGCCCTGAACCATGCCCTGCGACACCATACGGGACCAGAACGGAATCTTCTGCAGGATGATCTCATCGGTATCGCGCACACCGCCATTCGAAACATAGCCAGTGGCACCCTTGATCACGCCGTCCATTGTGTTGTTGGAGCCCATCAATCCGGCGTTGACACCACTCTGGTCAATGACACAGAAATCGCCCTTCTCGATCGCAGCAATCCACGGATAGGTGCAGACGCTGTTGTAGTACCATCCCGACCAGGCCGAATACTCGTCGGGTGTCATCTTGGGTACCTCACCCCGATAGGGCAAATAGCGGGCCGTCCTGGCGATACCCACAGCACGGGTTCTCCATAGGGGTCGGATCTCCGGGACCATCGATCCATAGTTATGACGCATCATCCAGTCCATACCATCACGGACATCGGCGACGCGCAGATCCGAATACAGCTCCAATAGCTCCTCACGCCTGATTTTGGACAGTGCCATGTACGCTGGCCTCCTTTTCGGTCAGTTACGAGTTCCTACATACCCTTCATATACTGGAAGATACGATCACTACTCCCCGGCAGGCCTTCGTGGCCGAAGTCCGGGTAGATGACCATCGACTTCTCGGATGTGATCCTGTTGTAAGCCGCAAACTGCGTCGAGGGCGGACAGATCGTGTCCATCAAGCCCGTGAACCAGAGCACCTCAGCCTGAGTTCGCGGAGCGAGGTGATGCACGTCGATGTAACCCAGCGCAGTGAAGATCTCGTCAGAGCGCGCATGGGTGGGATCAAACTTGCGGAAGTACTCGCGCAACTCAGCATAGGCATCCTTGTCTTGGTCCATATCCCACACCCGTTTGTAATCACTCAGGAATGGGAACACGGGCGCTGCTCGCCTGATACGTGGCTCAAGCGACATGCACGCCACGGTGAGTGCGCCACCCTGGCTTCCCCCCGTTGCACCGACGCGCGTGGGATCCACACCATCCATCTCCATGACGATTCGCGCCAACTCGGCCGTATCCAGGAAGATATCCCGGAACAGGAGTTTCTCCGGTTTACCAGCGAGCGCATCATCAAGTCCGCGGATGATGTGACCGCGCAGTGTCCATCCCGCAGTGCCACCCATGTCCTGTGACAACCCGCCCTGACCGCGGCAGTCAAGCGCAGCAACGACGTAACCCTCGGCAACGTAGCCGAGTTTGTCGGTCCACTCACCTGAGTCACCGGAATACCCGTGGAACATGAGCACAGCAGGTGCAGGAGCCAGCAGCTTCTTCGGTCGCAGGAACTTGGCGTGGACGCGCGCCCCACCTACACCCGTGAAGTACAGATGAAAACACTCCGCGAACGAGGTTTGGTATCGCGCCGGTATCAGCTCCACCGCTGGATCCAGAGCACGCATCTCCGCAAGGCTCTTGTCCCAGAACGCATCAAAGTCCGCCGGGCACGGGTTCATGCCCGTGTAGGTCTTGAGCTTCTCAAGCGGATAGTCAAACGTCAATGGCATTCCATCATCTCCTTAACTAAGGTGGTATCAAGCGCGGGTGTGGGCCATCCCCCACGCCGCGCACATCGAACTGACGCCCGATCCGCTACATCTCCGCCTTCCGCTGTGCCGCAGCCAGCGCGATCTCAGGCGTCACCTCGCCTGAGCGAATCTGCGCCAGCGCTTCGCCAAACGCCGCCAGCGCACCTTCGAACCCAAGCAACTGGGGGTTCACAAGGATCGCATCGGCTACGGCTGCCCGAGCAACTTCAGCGATCGGAGCTCCTACAATCTGCTCGAACTGCTGAGACTCAGACTGCGAGATCCGGGCGGGCATCGCAAACGGCGGCCGCTGGGCGCTCAGGTACTCGATCCATTGCCAGGCTTCGGTCGGATGATCCGTACCTGACGCGATGAATAGCCCATCCACAACCGTCAGCGTCCCGGCAGATGCACCCCGCGGCATCGGTACCATTCCCCAATCCATTCGCCACGGCGTCGGCCACTGCGTCCCGCCGCGCTGCGAATACATCATCGACCACATGGCGAAGCGCCCGTCAAAGATGCCGCCCCACGGATACATGCGTCCGGAGCGCTCCGCTTCCGCCTGTGTCGGGGCAATCCGGTGGACGTGAATGAGTCCTGCATAGAAGCCCAGCGCTTCAATGTTCAACGGGTTATCCAGGGTAGCCCGAGTTGGCGTCACCAGGCTATCAAAGATCCCGCCCCCGAACTGGTAGATCATCATCAGCGGTTCATAGACCCCGAAGTCATTCGAGTACTGCATAGCGTACCCGTAGATACTCTCCGAGGGGTGCGTCAAATCCAGGGCACGGTCCAGAAAGTCATTCCAGGTCCAACCAAGCTCGGGGTATGAGACCCCATAGCGATCGAAGAGATCCCGGTTAAAAAACATCACCATCATGTCCATACTGAATGGAAGCGCCCGCTGACGACCTTGGCTCTTGAAAACATTGACAGCCGCAGGGTAGAAGTCGGACATGTCGAGAGCATCGCTCTGTTCGATGAACACCGAAAGATCGAGAACATTCGCCGCCAACTCCTCGGACAGGGCGAATTGCGAGGCAAGGAATGCATCCACACCAGTCGCCTGGAGATCCTCCGTCAGCTCTATCGTGATATGCGGGTGAAGCTGATGAAACTGCTGCGCCCATTGCTCAAGAACCGCAGATGTGTCTTCGGAAGCCGCAAACGTGATCGTCACAGGAGCCGGCGTCGCTATCAGAAAGCTCTCGCAGCCGGCAACAACTGCTGAAACCGCACTGACCGCCAGGACAGTCCTGATCGCCGGGATCAGCCCCATGGTTCTTCGCCTCGTCATAGTCCCTCCCACAGGCGCCATACTTCGGAACGCCGTAGCGGATCGAGTATGGATCTCCCGGAAAGTATAGGGTGGTCGGTGCTCATGGCAAGCACAACCGTGGTCTGATCCGGTGGATCGAGCCCCGGGATGACCTTCAGCACCCGGAACCCTTGCGAGTGTGCGGAAACCCTCGCAAGGGAGGACAACGGCCCTGATCCGGCGGATCGGAATCCGGGCAGCAGTGTATAATGCGGCCACGACGAAATGCTGCCAGGGAGCCAGGATCTCCGCTCCAAGAACCCAGGAAAGAGGAATCACCCGATGACGACACTTGATCTAGATTACATCCGCAAGCAGTTTCCTGCTTTCACAGAACCCAGCCTCAAGGGGTGGGCTTTCTTCGAGAACGCCGGCGGCTCCTATGCCTGCGGCCCGGTGATTGACCGGCTCAACCGCTACTATCGCGAGACAAAGGTCCAGCCCTACGGCAACTACCCCGCATCCATCCGTGCGGGCGCAGAGATGGACGAGGCCCATCGACGTCTGGCGGCCTATCTGAACGTCGGAGAAGCCGAAGTACACTTCGGCCCCTCAACATCGCAGAACACGTATGTGCTGGCCCAAGCTTTTCGCGGCATCCTCAAAGCTGGCGATGAAATCATCGTCACCAATCAAGACCACGAGGCCAACTCGGGTAGCTGGCGCCGGCTCGCAGGTGACCGGCCCCATGAGACAGGCGGGCCGTCAGGCACCCTGACAGACTTACCGTCAGGCATCATCGTGCGCGAATGGACGATCGACCGCGAGACAGGCATGCTCAATCCGGACGATCTCGATGCGCTCCTGAGCGACAAAACGCGGCTCGTCGCCTTTCCGCACGCATCCAACATTGTGGCACACATCAACCCGGTTGCGGACATCGTGGCCCGCGCACACGCTGCCGGTGCCTGGGCTGTCGTCGACGGCGTGGCAGCAGCCCCGCACGGCCTGCCAGACGTCGACGCCTTGGGCGCGGATGTGTATCTCTTCTCGCTCTACAAGACCTACGGACCCCATCAGGGCCTCATGGTGATCCGCACCCCGCTCCTCGAGCAATTGCCGAACCAGGGGCATTTCTTCAACGCAGGGATACCGCGCAAGAAGCTCACTCCGGCCGGACCGGACCACGCGCAGGTCGCGGCGGCTGCGGGCATCGCGGACTACCTCGACAGCGTGTACACGCACCACTTCACAGAGCAGGTCGATGCTGCAGAGCGCGGGCGCCGCATCCACGACCTCTTCCGCGGTGCCGAACAGACACGCGTAGCACCCTTGCTCGACTATCTCGCGGGACGGTCCGACGTCCAGATCATCGGCCCCACCGATCCCGCTCAGCGCATGCCGACGGTCTCGGTCCTTTCGCACAACCATCCCGCGCCCTGGCTCGCACGGCAGATGGCCGAGCACGGTCTCATGGTAGGTAGTGGCCACTTCTACGGAGCGCGCGTCCTGCTTGGGATGGGCATCCCGCTCGACCCGGGCGTCCTGCGACTATCGTTTGTGCATTACACGACGGCGGACGAGGTCGGCAGGTTGATCGAAGCGCTCGACCAGATCCTGTAGAGAGATTGGGGAACGGCTGGCGAAAGCCAACCGTTCCCCACTGCCCCTAAAGGGTCATCTCATAGAGCCGCGCCATTGCGATCAAGGGGTTGTGCCCCAGATAGTCGCGGCACGGCGCATTGTAGGACGTCTGCGGCTTGCGCTTGAGGGACATCGGGTCGCCACCGTAAGGGTGGTAGAACTCCCAGACCGTGCCTGTGCCCTGGAACTGGAACGCGGTCTCATCCAGGGCGCGCTCAAGGAGCAAGCGGGCCGCATCCTTCCGGTCATAACGGAGACAACCACGCGCGGCCCAATAGGTCATGCTATTCCAGGCGGGACCGCGCCACATCCGCAACTCAAAGGCCGGGTCCGTGGCCCCCACCGTCGCCAGCGGATGCGCTGTGAAGAAGCGTTCCGGGTTGAGCAGGTTCTCGTCAATGACCCGACCTGCTTGAGCACTGGTGGCCGCTCCGACAACCAGGGGCCACATCCCTTCGAGCGCAAATGGGCGCCCGGCCTCCACGTTCCAGGCATCGTGGAAGAAACCGGTTGTCTCACAGAACAGCTGTTGGCGAATGAACTCACGCAGGCGATGTGCCCGCGTACGATAGGCACCCCCATTGGTCCCCAACTGCGTTGCCCACGCATCGGCAAGTGTGTATAGCGCATAGAGATGCGAACTCGCATCCACGCAAGCGAGCGGGCCTGGCTGAACGTGGTCGAAGCGCACGCCTTCATCGACACCGCTCTCCCAGTCGAACGTCAGGATATCGGAGTAATAGAACCCTTCAGGCCTGGACCTTCGATGCGTTTCAAACCAGCTTATCTGACGCACAAGGGCATCGTAGGTTCGCGCGATGATCCCCTCATCACCCGTCTGGTCCGCAAGCTCCTGCACGGCGATGGGCCACACCGGTGGATGCGAGATGCGGTTGCTCCAACGGGGCTTGTCACGCGTCGGGTCATCAGCACGGGGCATCCAGATAACACCTGGAAGCATGCCGTTGGCCGACTGGACCGACAGACCGTTGAGCAGCTGATGCCGGGCATGTTCCGGTTCGTAGGGCAGGGTGTCGAACACTGCGTGCACCAGGTCCCAGTGGCCGAGAGCCGGGCCGTAACAATAGCCGGGCCCGATCTCCTCCCACGAATACGGGAGCGGTGCCTGCGGGGGATGGACAGATCGTTCGTGGAGCTCGGCAACATAGGCCAGCATAGGCCGCCAGCTCGGTTTCCCGAGCGTTGTCACACCCGCGCGCAACGCTGACAGAGCTGTCATCTTGCCACCCCTCAGTCTCGGGAGTCCTGGACTTCAGTTGCTGAAGTCCTCCGCTTTGCATATCGCGCCTCACGTGCGGTCAGCGCAAGGATCATGCTCTGACCCAACGCGTAACCTGCCGCCAATGGGATGAGGTGGCCGTGTCCGAGGCGCACAGCATACCAGATCGCCACACAGACATAGACGCCGAGCAACAGCTCGCCGACCCACGTAGCACTGATCTTGGGTCGGTAGGCAGAACGGCGCCAGTCTCCAGCGCGGTTCGTGATCTCAAACTTCGGCGTTCTCACAAACGTACCGCCCCAATGAAGCAGACCACTGAACACGGCCAGCGTCAAGCTCCAGGCAAGGCCCATCCACAGAATCATCAAGGCCGGATAGGCCAGGACCCGGCGCGCCCAGTCTCGATAGAAGTGTACTTGGCCCAGAACATAGAGCAATGACGGAATGGACACCAGAGTCCCGAGCCAGATCGTCGTGTCGGTAAACGTCGGATTGGTCAGCACCATCGGCAATGTCAGTAGAATCATGACCAGAAGTAGTGGCTGATTGGCATAGCCACTCAGGTGCAGCAGGCCCATGACTTTCTGATACCAACGCAACCGTCGCGACCGCACGATCGGCCCTGCCAACTTACGAAAGCACTGGAAAGCCCCTTTCGCCCAGCGCTCTTGCTGAGCCTTGAACGCTGTGACAAGGGGAGGCAACTCCGCCGGTACGACGACTTCGGGCAGATACTGCACCCGCCAGCCGCGCAACTGCGCTCGATAGCTCAAATCGAGATCCTCGGTGAGCGTGTCCGCTTGCCATCCGCCGGCATCCATGATCGTCGACTTCCGCCATACGCCTGCCGCGCCGTTGAAATTGGTCAGCAGCCGCGAGTGTCCACGTGCAATGTGGTCAACCGAAAAGTGCGCATCGAGGACCAAAGCCTGAATGCGCGTCATAAGCGAGTAGTCCGTGTTGAGGTGCGCCCAGCGCGCCTGGACCATGCCCAGCGTGGGGTCACCGGCGAAGTAGGGCACGGTTCGCCTCAGGAAATCGGGGGCAGGACAGAAGTCGGCATCGAAGATCGCAAGGTAGTCTCCGCTGGAACCATCTGTTCCCACGGCGAGCGCTCCAGCCTTGTGTCCCAGTGGCGTTGTCCGGCGCAACACCTCGACACGCATCCCCTGTTCCCGCAACCGGGCGACCTCAACGTCCACGACCGGGACCGTCGCATCGTCAGAATCATCGAGTACCTGGACCTCAAGCCTATCGGCCGGCCAGTCCAAGGCACCCGCCGCCCGGATGATCCGGTGTGCCACGTGCTGTTCATTGCGCAGTGGGATCTGCACCGTCACACTGGGCAGATCCGCCTCCGTAACGGCGGGCAGCCGCGGTCCCGACTCCCGGCGGTGGCGCAGGTAGAGCACAACCAGCACCAGCACGTGCACTGCATAGAGTGCCAGCGCCGCAAGCGTTGCCGTATAGAGTGCCCTGACAAGCCCCGCCATGATGCCCTTAGCTGGCGTCCCTCAATCCCTCTGAACGCCACACCGGCAAGCGATCCCCTCACCCGGCCCTTGAGGCCAGCAGCGGTTCACAGAGATACATGCCGCTCGTCCCTGGCCTGCCTGGAACCGTTTGGGCAGATCAGGCTCACAGATCAGGGGACGCGACATAGAGACGAAGTCTGCGTCTCCAGAAGTAACAACATCCTCCATCACCTGGCGAGAGCGCAACCCACCGACCAGCATGATCGGCAAGCGCGTTCTCTCCCTGGCTGCCTTCGCAAAAGCGCGGAAGTATGCCTCGTCTTCGGGGTGGCGGATGCGCATGCGGCTGTTGAAATCGCGACGCCCGCCGATGCCACCGCTTAGCTCGACACCATCCAGTCCCATGGATTCGAGCTCGGCGACGACCTGGAGCCCTTCATCGAGCGTCAGGCCCCCATCGACAGCGTCAACGACGCCTAACTTGATGAAGACCGGGGTATCTGGTCCCACCGCGCTCCGGACAGCGCGGCAGACCTCACGGAGGAAGCGCATCCGACGTGCCAGATTGCCCCCCCACTCATCCGTGCGCCGGTTGGTGAACGGCGAGAGAAACTGATTGATGAGGTAACCATGGGCCCCATGGAGCTGTACCGCATCGAAGCCGGCGGCCCGAGCTCGGCGTGCGCTCTCGGCATACGCACGGATCACCCGGGCGATTTCAGCCTCCGTCAGTGCGCGGGCCGGCTGGGGGATGTAGTCCGCGACGATGTCGGACGGGGCGACCGCCTCGGGTACGGTGTCACGGCTGCACTGCGCTCCGCCGTGGTTGATCTGCGCGGCAATCCGTCCCCCTGCCTCGTGGACCACGGCCACGACCTCCGCAAGACTGGCGATCAGATCATCATCATCGATCGCCGTCATCTCGGGGTGACACTTGCCGCCCGCATCAACGTACAAATGGCCCGAGATGATCAGGCCTACGCCGCCCACTGCAAGGGCACGATAGAGCTCCGACAGCGCATCGCGCGGATGGCCGTTCTCATCCGCCATGCGCTCCGCCGTTGCAGAACGCACAAAACGATTCGGCACAACAAGCCCGCCCAGCCGGGCTGGGGTAAAGAGAACACTCAATGCTGACCTCCTGGCCCAGGACTAGGGGGCGTACGTCTCCGCAAGATAGGCAACCAGCGTCTCCACCTCTGCGGGACTCAGTTGCGCGCCCTTCGAGACCATACGCTCAACGGTCTCCTGCCACTCAGCAGCCGACTTGCTCGCCCCCGTCGTACGATCCAACCCGTGGCACTCCACACAGCGCGCCTCCAGCAATGCCTGCCCATCCAAGGCCGTCCCGGCTGTCGTCTCCTCGACGGTTGCATCGCCCCCAGTACATGCCACACCAGATAGTGCCAGAACCACGACCAATCCCACCAACCCAATCCTTAACCAGCGTCGCGTCACCATCACCCACCTCCTATCGTTGTTAGCTCTCACCCATGACGCTCGGACCGCGGGCGTCCCCGCCCGCCTCTGCCACACAGATCCCCTACAGGCCTCCCGCGCGGCTGTTCTGCCGTCCATCATCGCCCCATTGCCTTCCACAATCCCTCAGGCAGAGGCGGCACAGCCACCGGCATCCCGCCACTGCGCATAGACTCTGCCGCACAGACACCCGCCGCCACGCTCATCCGGCCAGCCAGCGGCGTTGCGACCGGTTCCTTGCCATCGAGGCACATGTCGACGAAGTCCTTGCAGATCACGGGGTCGGCACCGCTGTGCCCGCCCACAGCCTTTTTCACTTCATAGGTCCGGTCAGCCAATTCGCGCCAGGTGTTACTGCGCCTGGTCTTCACCCGCACCGTCATCTCGGGCTCCGAGTTCTCCACCCGGCCTTCGGTCCCGATGAAGGTGTAATTGCGGTGATAGTCGGGGGTGAAGTGACACTGCAGATAGGCTGCCTTGATGCCCCCGTCCAGCTCCATGATCATCACCTGATTGTCCTCGACATCGATCTCCTGCCGG
The DNA here is from genome assembly GCA_034676785.1 of Anaerolineae bacterium. Classification (GTDB taxonomy): domain Bacteria; phylum Chloroflexota; class Anaerolineae; order B4-G1; family SLSP01; genus PWVB01. The sequence continues at coordinate 36,224 of JAXDDP010000065.1, forward strand.
AAGGCGCACTGGATCAGGCGACCTTCCGTCACAGCCTCAATACAGGACTCGCGTTCAGCGCACTCGGGACAGGTCAGGTCGTTGGGCTTGTCGCCGCCAAAGTAGTCCAGGCTTCCGAATGCCGACGTCCGGCGCGTGTAGCGGCCCGTGATCCAGTGGACCACATCGATGTCGTGAGAGCCCTTCTGTAACAGCAACGACGTTGTGTTCGCCCGGTTTCCATGCCAGTCGTGGTAATAGAATGGGCCGCCGAAGCCCACGAAATGACGCACCCAGACAGCCTTGATCTCACCGATCACCCCGGAGTCAACGACCTCCTTCATGACCCTGAACATGGCCATGTACCGCATGTTGAAGCCCACCATGAGGCGCTTCCCGGACCGCTGCCAGGCTTCGAGGATCCGATCGCACCCCTCGATGGTGATTGCCAACGGCTTCTCACAGAAGACGTGCTTACCTGCTTCCAGAGCTGCTATGGCGTATTCCTCATGGCAGTAGTCAGGGCAGGTGACCGCTACTGCATCCACATCATCGCGGGCGAGCATCTCACGGTAGTCTGTGGTAATGAAGGGGCTAAGCCCATTCTCCCGACGGAAATCCTCCAGGAAATCCTCTCGAATATCGGCACCGGCGACGACTACCGAGCGCCCGTGGGGCTGGTGCCAGTGGCGCCAGAGCCCGCCTCTTCCGTTCACACCGATCATCCCTATCTGAAGTTGGGTCATCATTGCGTCACCTCCAGGCAAGCCTGTTCGGACACTATCGGGCGCGCAGTACCGACACCGACCACGCCGGCACGGCGACTGCGATGCTACCCTCGTTCGATTCACCTATCCCATGCGCCCACCTACCGTCCGCCGTCAGTATCTCCACCGTTCGACCGAGCAGCAGCGGAGACGTGAGACGCGCCGCGTGGGAGAGTGTCGCATCATCAGCAGAGAGATTGGCCACTGCGACCAGAATCTCATCGAGCCCAGGCGTGGCAAAGACCTGTGGGACCAAGTTCACGCCTCCAAGGATCCGTGCAGGGAGGGGGCGACGTCCTACCCACTCCCAGAGCGCAGCCCACTGGTCGCGACGCGCCGGCTGAAGCAGCGCCGGGTGCACCGTGGTGATCTCGAATGGCAATAGCCCCACACGATTGCCGTTCGAGAGCTCGAGCGCGACAACCGCAGAACCAACGGCGTTCCCTTCAAGATCGACCCACTCGGAAAGCACACGAGGTTCCAGGCCATTGCCGAAGACCCACGTGTGCGGGTTGAGGGCGGTTGCATAGTGGCGCACCGGCAAGCAAACAGCCTCGTGGCCATCATTGAGCGGGTCCTGCCCAAAAACCTCGTTGACACCACAGGGCGCCGGGGCGACAGCGACCACCCCCAGTTGCTCTCCCCAACCCTGGGCAAGCAGCCCGCGGACAGCGCGTGGTGTGAGCACGATGCCATCCTGCAGCGCGCTCGTGATAGCGTAGCGGTCGGTATAGGCCACATCCCCCGCCCACAGGTGGGGCGCATCATAGGCTACACCCACGGGAATACCCATACGCGATAGGGCAAGCTCCCAGGGACGTGCCTCGACCAGGCCGGCGAGACCCTCCTCGGCCAGTCGCGTCCTTTCGGCAATGTCTTCCCGGCCCTCAATGCCAACACCCAGTCGACGCTTGCCGAGCCGGGCCAGAGCCAACGCCTGGAGGAACGCTTTCTGCGACGCGAGAAAGGCAGCAGCATCAGACGCTTCTTCAGCGAAAGGCAGCGTACCGCTAAATAGGTTCAGGCTAAGGTCATGCGTGCCAGCAAGCACATTCAGCGCCAACTCGAGCGCGAGCACGCGCCTCGACTTCTGGAACGGCGAATAGGGATGACACTCGATCTCGGCGACGACCCGCACATCCCTGCCCAGGTAGGCCACCTGCCGGGCTACATCCTCGGTCTTCGCCAACACTGCGCCCGGCTCCCAATCGTGCCAGAAACCTGACCCCGGACGCAGGAGTGGTGCAGTGTCCGAGAGGAGGCGCAGAAGCCGGTCCGTCCTTCGCCCCTCAGCGTTGTGAACAGTTGTCCCAACGCTCATCAGCCCGACGATTGGCACGGACTGCCCCGGACTGGCAGCCCCAACGGCGTGTGAGACCTGCAAAGCCAAGCCCTCGATCGCCGAGGCCTGGAGCTCAAGCCACTTGCGACGCAAACCAGAGTCAACAGCGCTGTCATCGACAAGGGCGCCAACCAACTGCTCGCGCGTCCACGCCGTGCCCGTACGTTCAGCCATAGCGGACAGATGCAGGGGACAAAAGCAGGTGGCGCCGGGAACATCATGGAACAGGAAACGCACGTCATCATCGACCCAGATCGCGTCGGGCCCGCACTCCGCGGCCCAGGCGTAGAGCTGATGGACGTAGTCGAGGAACACGGGATCGAGAGGGCAGGCGGTCGACCGCGACACAATGCCCTCTGTGTCGACCAGGAACTGGAAGGGAAAGGCCTCGGGATGGCCGCCACCGGCGTCCACGTGGCCCATGGTGATCATCACATTGATATGGACTTCCAGCCCTGCCTCCTTGAAGCGCGGCACCAGCACCTTCAGCCGGGCGAACCGGCTGCGCAGAACATCCGGAGACAACAGCGCCGGGTCGGTGTCATAGCTCGCCTCGAAGAGAAGCACGCCGTCGATCCTGGCGGCACGTGCGAAGCCAATTGCGGCCGTAACGCCATCGTCCGTGGCGATGGCCGGATAGAAGAGACGAAGCAAATAGCGCCCCGGCACGGGTGCCAGGCCATCGCTCCGCTGGCAAGCTTCAGAACCAGCGTGCCTTACGCGGGGTACGGTGAGCGTCGTGAGGACGCTCAAGCTCGCACTGAGCGCTGTCTCAACGGGCGGCGTGACGTTCTGTCTCTCAAGATAGGTCAGCGTTGGCCCGACAAGGTGCAGATTGTTCAACAGCGGCTCCGTGTAGCGGATCGCGCCATAGTAAGCGAACTCCGCATGGTGCCGTTGGCTGATATGATTGTTCCAGTCGATCCCCTCCGTCAGGAACCCCAGCGTGCCGTAGTGGTGATGGGCGATGGCCCTCAGCGTTGCGAGAGCGACATCCCGGTGATCAGTGTCGCCCCGCTCGCACCACGCATCGAGATGCGCCTGCGCGACCTCCGCATTCTCCCAGAGGTAGGCCGTGTCCCAGCTCTCCTCCATCCAGAACAGCCCCCGCGTCACAACACCGTGCTCATCACGGACCATTTTAAACCGCGCCATCGCCGGCAGTGCCACATCGTAGGCAAACTGCCGCCACGCAGGGCATCCCAAGACATCGGCAGCCTCACGCAACACCCCAAACGCCACGGCATAGGCGACGTTCTCGTGGTCGTCATAGGTGTCATGGTTGATGCTGCCCCAGTAACCACCGGCTGAGACGAAAGACTCCGCCAACGCACGCGCCTCAGCATGCCGGCCCAGCCGCAACCACAGCGCCAGCAGATGGAGCCCATCGGCACTGTGATCGTAGATCGCGTCACGCCCGCCTTCAGGGCTCAACGGGTAGGGTTCCCCTTCCAGGGTCACCCGCCGCGGCACCCACCCATTGTCAAGGAGAGGGACATGACCCGACAGCCAATCGCCGAGCCCTTCCGCCGCCCGCCGGAGACTAGCACTCTGGGATCGACCCTCGCCCCCTTCCGCGAGGAACTCGGCAAGGTCGAGCATCTGGACAGCGACCTTGGCCAATGACCCTGGACATAGCCAGTCGTTGTTGTGCGAGTAGTTGAGGCAAAATCGCCTCTCGGCAAGGTCCCAATAGGGCCAAATGAACCCATCTGGCCTGACAAAGCCATCCCGGAGGATGTGGTCGGCCAAACGGAGCGCATGATCGAGCAGCGTATCATCGCCGAGGTAACGCGCCCAGCGCGCGATCAGACTCGCCCCGCCAATCGCATTGGCCGCCCAGCCCGGCCCCTCCAGGTCCCCAAAGTCATGCCAGTGCATTGGCTGCCCTTCGGGGTCAACGAACGAGGATGCTGCCCGGAGATGCTGGCCAACGGGTTCAAGGCAACGGAGTGCAAAATGCACTGAGGCATTGGCACTGGCAAAGAGGAGCGCGTGGGTATCGTCGTCAGGAGCGGCCATAGTGTCCTTACTATGTGAGATGGCGTTGCGGTCCTATTACATCACAAAGGAGTGGTCAAGCAAGACACTGCGCGGCGGTCCTGACCGTGGGAATGGCCGAACCGCTGCACAGTGTCCGGGTAGTGCGACGCGACGTCGTCAGAACGCTTCGCCAAGCTAAGGGACCTCGCGAAGCGTGGATGTTACCAGCTCGGAGGTATCGGCCACCAGGCGGGCTTGTTCTCGGCAGCCGCATCCCAGGCGTCGGCCATGGCCTCGATCGAGCGCTCCGCCGGCGCAATGACATCGAACCCGCGCCATTCGCCCGTGCGCGCGCCCGGCAATTGCACCTGGGTATTCCGGCAGTACTCGTACCAATCCTTGAAGGTGTGCCACTGCACCTCGACGCCGTAGCGACCGGGGCGTTGCTCCATCGGCGAAAGGGGTTCCACCGTATGGCACGAGTTGAGTATCTTGAGTTTGGAGTGTGGGTACGTGTCGTAGATCATCTGCGCCAGGTCGATCGTTTCCTGTAGCACAGCCTCATCCTCGCCAGGCAAGTTCAGCGAGAAGTAGACGATGACCGGTACATTGACCATGTTCACTTCGTCCAATGCGTTCAGGAGCTCCGTCACGCCATAACGTTTGCCGTTGAGGCGTCGCACGCGCTCCGAACCCGAGTAGGGATTTAGCGCGACGCTCGTGTGTTCCATATCGGCCGTACGCACGAGGTCCCGCATAAAGCCCGAGGGGGGGAGTTGGAAGAACTCGTTATACAGCCCGATCTTGATCCCCTCTCTACGCAAGGACCGGAAGAGATCCTTCCAGTAGCGCTCACCGAGTGCTGCGAGATCATAGGAGAAGCAGACCTGGATGACATCGTGCTCGACGAGCTGCTTGATCTGGTTGACGATCGTCTCCACAGGGACCGGGACGACACCATTGCGCCCCGCGATGGCCTTGTGTGCACTCTTGGCCCCACCGCAATACGAGCACTCAAAGTCACAGCCGCGCGCCGTCGTGATCCATCGACCGCGGTACCTCGACATGTCCTTGCCCTGGCGTGCATCCTCGGCCAGTTGCATATCGATGACCAGGTACTCATGTACGAAGTAGTCATCCTGATGGTCCAGCCAGTCCAAGTCAATGAAGTTGTACTTGGCGAAGTCTTCCGGCGCCGAGCAGTAGGTCCGCGGGTTCTCCACCACCTGTCCACCACGCCGATATGTGAGATTGGGCACGTGCGCCAGATCCGGCCGATGACCGGCCTGATCGGCGGCGAGCAGCGCCTTAGCCAACGTCAGCAGCGGGACCTCGGCATCGCCGCGAAGCACAAAGTCTACTGCTGCGTAATCGCGGACGATCTCCGAAGCGAATGCCGACGCCGTCAAGCCTCCCACGACGACCCAGACGTCGGGCAGCACCCGCTTCACGAACTCGGCGACGTTGATCGCACCGTAGCTATGTTCATACCAGTGCAAGTCGATCAACACCATTTTCGCCTGCCGATTGCTGGAGAGCCAGTCGGCAAGGCTGAAGTCGAGGTCAATCCGCTTCTCCATAGGGAAGTTGATACCCCTGACCGGTATTCCGTTATCCTGTAGTGAATTCATCAACGCCGGCACGCCCATCGGAATCAGCCCATACGGGCGACCAAACCTCCGGCGTACCGGGGTGTCATAGAGATCCACAGCCTGTTTGGCAGGGTGGATGTACAGAGCAAACGGTTGCTGACTACCTGCGACACCTTCAGCCACAATATCCTCCTGTGCTATGGAATCCCCCCTCCTGGTCGCGAAGCGCTTCCACTTCCAGGCGAGGGAGGGGCTCACCAACTTGGCGGTATCGGCCACCAACACGCTTCGTGGTTACGCTGCGCCGCATCCCACGCATCGGCCATCACCACCAGCGAGCGCGCGTCGTTATCCTCGAGAGCAAACCCACGATGAAGCTCGGTCCGCGCTTGGGGACTGCCCATCTGCGTAACGCGACAGTACGTATACCAATCTTCGAAGCTCTGCATAGTCACCGTGATCCCATACTTCTCAGGGTGCACCGCCATAGGCGACAGCGGATCCAGGGTATGGCACGAGTTCATAATGCGTATCCGCGAAGGTGGATATATCGCACAGAGCTGCTCGGCCAAGGCAATCGACTCCTTGAGCGTCTCCATCGTCTCACCCGGTAGATTCAGGGAGAAGTATACCAGCGCGAAGACATTCGTCGCGTTGAGACCATCGAGCACATTGATGAGCTCACCGTTTGTGAAGATCTTCCCATTCAACCGACGCACACGTTCGTTGCCCGACAGAGGGCTGAAGGCCAAACACGAGTGCTCCAGGTCCGCAACCTGGGCAAAGCGCTTCACGAAGGTCGGTGTGGGAAGTTGGAAACACTCGTTGTACAACCCAATCCTGATCTCCCGTTGCCGCATCAGCGAGAAGAGGCTGCGCCAATAGCCATCGCCGAGTTCGGCAATGTCGTAGGAGAGGGAAGCCTGGACAACACCCGCATCGGAAAGCCGCGCCAGCTCATCCACCACGGCTTCCGGCGAGCGTGGCACGATACCTTCACGCGTCGCGAGCGCCCGATGGGCGCTCATACACCCGCCGCAATAGGAGCACTCGTACTTACACCCGCGCGCCGTTGCGACCCAGCGCCCCAAATAAGGGTTCGTTGTCAACGCCGCACGCGCCTTGGGAAGGTCCGTCACCAGATACTCGTGAACGAAATACTCGCTATGGTGATCCAGAAAGCTGAGATCCACGTAGTCGAGAGCATCAAGGTCCTCGGTGACCGCACAATACCCGATTTGGTTGAGGATGATCTCGCCGCCCCGGCGGTAGGCCAGATTTGGAATGTCGGACAGCTCAGGTGCCTGCTCTCCGTCACGACCCAGGCAGCGCTGCACAAGCATGAGCAGAGGCTGCTCCGCATCTCCCCGGATGACAAAGTCAACCGAGGGGAATCGTTCCAGAATCTCATGGGCGAACCCGGAAGCCGTCAATCCACCCAGGACGACCAGAGCATCCGGAAGGATCTCCTTACAGACATTCGCCACGCTGATCGCACCATAGGTATGTTCGTACCAGTGCATGTCCACGAGAACCAGCCGCGCCTGTGGTTCCTTGCTGAGCCACCTGCGCAGGTCGAATCGCCGGTCGAGCTCGCGCTCCAGCGGGTAGTTCAATCCACGCACACCGATCCCGGCATCCCGCAGCACATTCACCAGTGCCGGGATTCCCATGGGAATCAGCCCATAGGGGCGCCCGATCTGCGCATCTCGCGCCTTTTGGGCCTCAACAAGGAAGTCAACATCCTGCTTCGTCGGGTGAATGTAGAGCACATCAGCCGGGGAGTGCAGCCGTTCCGGCGGCCCTAGCGGTTCCGACAGCCCTAGCCGTTCTGACGGCCGTTGCCGTTCTGACGGCCGTTGCCCATGACAATGCTTGTACTTCTTGCCGCTGCCACATGGACAGGGATCATTCCGCCCAACACGCTTCTCAACCAACCCTCACCCCCTATCTCACCCCTAACACACAGGACACTGCAAGGTGCCGGAGCACCCTGCAGTGTCCCTGGGTCTCAAAGCGTCGCGGACCTGGAACCTTGCGTGAGGCTCACTGTCCGCGGCCCTACAGCACGCTGCGCCTACGCCCCTGTGAAGACGGCGCTCATTTCCTCGCGGGACAGGACCGGATTGTCCTTATACAGATAGCAGGTCGCCGCTCGGTCCCGGTCCATCAGGTACATCTCCGGCGGCTTCGTGTCGCAGATGTCCATCCTATACGGGCACCGCGGCGCAAACTTGCACCCCGTGATCGACTTGAAGGCTACCTGGCTCTTCTGGATCATATCCTCGGCGCCGCCCCATACCAGGTCAGGGTCGGGCCAGGGAATCGAAGAGACCAGGAGCTTCGTATAGGGGTGTTTCGGATCACGGATGATCGTGTCGACGTTGCCCGCTTCCATGACCGATCCCCGGTAGAGGATGATAATGTAGTCACTGATGTGGTATGCCGTCGTCAGGTCATGGGTGATGTAGAAGATGGGTACGCCATATTCCTGATTCAGGCCACGCAGCGCTTTCAGGATCGTCGAACGGAGCGAGGCATCGACCATTGACACAGGCTCATCCGTGATGAGCAGCTTGGGCTTCAGCAGCAGGGCCCTCGCAACCGCGATGCGCTGTCGCTGTCCGCCGCTCAGCTGGTGAGGATAGCGCCCCAGCGTCTCCTCTGGGCGCAGGCCCACGCGCTGCAATGCTTCCTCCATCAGCTCGCGCGCCTCGGTCCTGGACCGGGCCAGCTTGAAATTCTTGATGGGGATGCTTAGCAGGTTATCCACCACGTAGAACGGGTTGTAGACCGCGAACGGGTCCTGGAACACGGCCTGGACCTCGCGCCGGAACTGAAACAGGTCTGCGCCTTTCAGGTCATACAATGGCTTTCCCCGAAACAGCACCTCCCCCATCGTCGGGCCATAGAAGCCCAGCAACAGCATGCCCGTGGTTGTCTTCCCGCTACCGCTCTCACCCGCGACCGTAATGATCTTGGGGAAGTTCTCATCGAGCGCCAGCGTCATGTCCTCCAACGCGATCGTCTGCTCACTTTTCGTGCCGAAGATCTTGGTAACGTTCTTCAGTTCAAGCAAAGGTGTGGTCATATCTTTTCCCTTCCGGTGTTGGACCGGTCCTATGCCGTATGCAGGTGGCACGCTACCCACCGGCCAGTCTCGACCTCGACAAACTCCGGCGTCTTCGCCGAACAGAGATCCCAGGCCTTCGGGCAGCGGGTGTGGAAGACACACCCCTCCGGTGGATTGAGCAGCGACGGCGTGATCCCCGGAATTCCACTGAACACACCCTTGTTCGCGAGCACCGGCAGGCTCTCGATGAGCAACTGCGTGTACGGATGGAGGGGCTTGCGGAACATGTCATACGTGTCTCCGATCTCCATCATCCGTCCCGCATACATCACCGCCAGCCGCGACACTGTCTGTGCCATCAGTCCCATATCATGGCCAATCAGGATAATCGAAAGCCCCAAACGTTCCTGCAGCCGGTTGATCGT
>JAXDDP010000067.1:0-23610 GCA_034676785.1 Anaerolineae bacterium
GGGATTGACGATCCCTACGAGGAACCGCTCAACCCCGAGCTTGCGCTCCAGACCGTGGGGAGGACGCCCGAGGAGAATGCGCGCGCGATCGTGGACTATCTCGAGGCTCAGGGATTCCTGAACCACGCCTAGATACTCTCGTTCTCTTGAGGCGAGCCTACGTGTCTTCCGAGCAACTTGTCGAACAACTCAAAGCGCACCTCAGAGCGCGCATCGAGTGTCGTGACGACGACATCCGGGTCGTCTGTTCTCCCCTGCGTGTCTCTCCGCTGGGCGCTCATGTCGATCATCAGGATGGCCTGGTCACCGGGATGGCTCTGGATCAGGCCATCTATCTTGCCTTTGTGCCGCGCACGGACGCGCGCGTCCGTGTGACGAGCTTGAACTTCGAGGGGTGTGCCGATTTTACTCTCGATGCGATCCCACCTATGGCTCCCCGGGACTGGGGCAACTACGCGCGGGGCGCTGCGCTCGCGTTGGTGCAGTCTCACGCCATCGGTCTGGGGTTGGATGCAGTTGTGATGGGAACGATGCCCATTGGCGGCCTGAGCTCATCGGCGGCTGTCGGCGTTGCCTACTTGCTTGCGCTGGAGTCGGCGAATGACTTGATGGTGACACCGCAGGAAAACATTGAGCTCGATCGGTATGTTGAGAATACCTATCTGGGACTCCGGAACGGAGTGCTAGACCAGTCGGTGATTCTGTTGAGCGATCGCGACTGTCTCACCTTTTTGGACTGTCGCACCATGGCGGTCCAACGGATCCCGACGGAGGCGAGCCGAGACGAGTACGAGATTCTTGTGGTCTATTCCGGGATCCGCAAGGCTCTGGTCGGCACTGCCTATAACAACCGGGTTGCGGAGTGCCAGGAGGCCGCGCAGTTGCTGCTGACTTGGTCCGGCCACCCCGCAACCAACGGAAACTGTAGATTGCGGCTCGTGGCCCCCGATGTCTATGCTCACTTGGGCGATCGTTTGCCGGCTCCGCTCGATCGCCGGGCACGTCATTTCTTTACCGAGTTGGAGCGGGTGCGTCAAGGCGTGGAGGCGTGGCGCGTCGGCGATATGGGTCGGATGGGGGAGTTAATGCGCGCTTCGGGTGCGAGTTCCGTGCATGACTATGAATCGGGGTCTCCGCACCTCACCTCACTGTACGAGATCCTCTCTGAGTGTCCCGGCGTCTATGGGGCGCGGTTTAGCGGCGCAGGTTTTCGTGGATCGTGCATTGCATTGAGCCACCCTGCCTATCGTGAGGAGATCGAAGCTTACATTGCCGATCACTATCCCTCGAAGCATCCCGATATCGCCGACTGGTACAGTGTGCATTTTTGTCATACGAGCGAAGCGGCCCGCCTGATCGCGTGATCCGCAGGCCTTGATAGATCACGCTACCGGGCAGCCTGAGGAGTCTGCACAATGCGAAGCCACATTCTGCGGTGGGCGAACAAGCTAGGCATAGCCGCGGTTCTCTCCCTGGTCCTCATCGGCACAGGCGTGGCACTGCTCCTCGCGGACATTCCACCTGTGGTCGTGAGTTGGGAGACGGCAAGCGAGGTGGGCACTGCGGGTTTCAATGTCTACCGTGCCCCGCTGTCGGAGAGTGACGTGGTACGGGTCAATCCCGAACTGATTCCGTCAGAGGGTGACGAGATGGTCGGGGCTGCCTACCGCTATGCCGATGACGATGCCAGCCTCCGGCCGTGGCGGCGCTATCGCTACCAGATCGAAGAAGTGGAATGGGATGGGCGTGCAACCCTCTATCCGGAAGCCGTAGTGGTGCGAGCTGGCTTGCCACGTGCCTGGACCAAGGTTGAGGGCGGGCTCCTGATCATCTTGGCCGCAGTCTTGCTGTGGCGACGGTTGCATCACGCTCCACCCCAGGGGAGTTGAGCGATGACGCTGCTCCTCCGGGTCGATCCCGAGCACCCAGCGCCAGAGCCGATTGCGCGTGCTGCTGCGGTGATTCGCGCAGGCGGGCTGGTGGCTTTTCCGACTGAGACGGTGTACGGTCTGGGCGCGAATGCTCTGGATCCCGATGCCGTTGCCGGGATCTTTCGCGCCAAGGAGCGCCCCGCATTCGACCCCCTGATCGTGCATCTGGTCGGGGCGGAGTCGCTGTGCGAGGTCGTCTCATACGTTTCTGATGTCGCTGCCGAACTCGCTGCGCATTTCTGGCCCGGCCCTCTTACCCTAGTCTTGCCTCGCGGGTCGGGGGTACCCCTCGCGGTCACCGCAGGGGGTGACACGGTTGCCGTGCGCGTGCCTTCCCATCCGGTGGCACACGCTTTGTTGGCTGCTGCCAAGGTCCCCATCGCTGCGCCAAGCGCAAACCGCTTTGGTAGGGTCAGCCCGACGTGTGCCGAGCACGTGTTGGCTGACCTCGATGGGCGTATTGACCTGGTACTCGACGGTGGCAGCACCCAGGTGGGCGTCGAGTCAACGGTGCTGTCACTGGCTGGGCCGGTCGCCACGATCTTACGGCCAGGCGGTGTGAGCCGTGAGGCGCTTGCCAGAGTCCTGGGTGAGGTGCAGGTGGCGCAGGATCTCCCCACTGAGGGGGATTCGTTGATTTCGCCTGGAACGACCCTGAAGCACTATGCGCCTCGGGCGGTCGTGCGACTCTATCGTGGAGAGCTTGCGCCAGTGCTGGAACGCATGCGACGGGATGTAGCCCAAAGTTTGGGACGCGGGGAGAAGGTGGGCCTCTTGCTTGCGGATGAGGATTCCCCGGCCTTTTCTGAATTCGCAGTCACCACCGCGCGGCTGGGCTCCGCCGGTTCTTTGGAGGAAGTGGCCCAGCAGCTCTATGGGGCGTTGCGGATCCTCGATCAAGCGGGTGTGTCGACGATCCTGGTCCGCGACTTTGGGCCCGAGGGACTGGGATTGGCGATACGGGATCGACTCACCCGGGCCGCCGCGGGCCGGGTCATCATCGTTACCGAGGGGGCGGCCTGAGGCCGCCCTTTCCCTAGCTACGTAGGAAATCGCGAAGGCGTCGGGCGTGTGCCGGATGCCGCAGGCGGCTCAGCGCTTGCGCCTCGATCTGCCGCACTCTCTCTCTCGTGACCCCCAGTTTCTTGCCCACCTGTTCGAGCGTATAGGTCTGTCCGTCCAATAGACCGTAGCGCATCTGGAGGATCTTCACCTCGCGCGGAGGGAGGTCCACGAGGATCTCCATCAACTGGTCGCGCAGCATGTCCGAGCTAACGCGATCTGGTGGCGAGGGGCTTTCGGTGTCTTCGACGAAATCACCCAGCGTACTTTCCCCCTCGTCGTCTGTTGGCATCTCCAGTGAGAGCGGACGACGCGCGACGTCAAGCATCTGCTCCACCTTACGAGCTGGAATCTCCATCTCGGCAGCGAGCTCTTCGGGTGTGGGGCTGCGGCCCAGGCGCTGTGTCAACTGGTGCGATATCCGCAGCATCTTGTTGATCTGATCGCCCATATGAACGGGCACGCGAATGGTGCGACTCTGGTCGGCGATAGCGCGCGTCACCGCCTGCCTGATCCACCACGTGGCGTACGTGGAGAACTTGTGGCCGCGCTTGTAGTCGAATTTGTTGGACGCCCGGATCAGGCCGATGTTGCCTTCTTGGATCAGGTCCAGAAAGGGGACGCCGCGCCCAATGTACTTTTTCGCAACGCTGATGACGAGTCGTGAATTGGCACGGATCAGGTGCTCTCGGGCATCGATCCCATCCTCGAGTTGGCGCTCCAGTTCGTACCGCCTCTCATCACTGCCATACCTTCCGGCACCGAGGCGGGCCTGAGCCTTCTTCCCGGACTCCATGCGCTGTGCCAGTGAGACCTCTTCTTCCGCAGTGAGAAGGGCGACCTTGCCGATTTCTTTCAGGTAGAGGCCGATGGTGTCATCGATCTCTATCGCGCGGTAGATATCTTCCTCGGTCTTCTCTTCGGCGTCCAGATCCTCCAGGTCCTCAAGGTCCCCGAGGTCCTCAAGATCCCCAAAAGCTTTTGCCAGCCCGCTGGGTACTTTTTCTCCGGGTCCACCGACGACGATGCCCGCATCGATCAGTGTGGAGATCGTCTCATCGAGCTTGCCAATGTCATCCTCTGCCTCCGGGAAGACGCGTTGGATGTCCTCATAGGTGACGTAGCCGCGTTCGGACCCAAGCGCAAGCAGGGTCTCAGCGCCTGTCAGGTAGGCATCAAGAGGAGTGGTGTCCTCTTCTTGTTCTTCTTCGAATGGTTCTTCCAACACCAAGGGCACAATTCCTTATGATTACAGTGAGCACGCTATGCGGCAGCCGCGGGCAGATCGGAGCATAACAGGTCCCCGGGGGCTGTGAGGTAGAGGCCAAATGGATCCCGCCACCTAACCCGCATTGTAGCATGCCGATGATAATAGAGTAGTGAGCTTCACATCCTTGTCAACTGCAGCGTACGCGAAAAAAAAGCACGGGTGGTTGGGCCACCTGTGCTAACGGGTTCTACTATAGCATAGACTGCGGTCGAAAGTCAAGAGGGTATGTCACGTGGCCTGGTGTGCCCGCGCAGTTGCTCCTGCCAATGCGGGCCCTGTACAAAGGTGGATGTTCAATACCACACGGCGGGGAGCAGCAAGGCCCTCAATCAGACCGATTGAGGGCCAATTGTTTACACTACGCAGAACCTTACTCTGCGCCCAACTCCACCGGCAATCTGAAACTCACCCGCAGTCCCTGTCCGGGCGTACTCGCAAATCGGATGTTCCCATTGAGCATCTCGATGCGCTCACGCAGCGTAGGGAGGTTGAGCCGCACAGCATCGGGCGACGCCAGGGTTTCGTCGATCTCGAACCCAACCCCATTGTCTTCCATCGTCACACGCACCTCGTCGTCCTCGATGTTTAGATGAATGGCAATGCTCGTCGCCTGATCCTGCTCACGGGCTACGTGGATGAGTGCCTGGACCACACGGAAGATTGTGACCTCCTTGTGTGGTGCCAGCCGGCGATCCTTCCCTGTGACCTTGAGCGTCAATCCTGCGAACCCCTCGTTGGCGATGCCTTCCACGTATCGCCGCATCGTCGGGACCAACCCCAGATCATCCAACATCATGGGGCGTAGGTCGAAGATGAAGACCTTCACCGTCTTGAACGCATTGACCACGCTCTTCTTCAGCTCACCAAGTTCTTGCCGTGCACGTTCGGGGTCGCGATCAAACAATCGCTCGCAGATCTCTGCCTGCAAAACCAGGTTTGTCAGGGACTGCGCAGGGCCATCGTGCATCTGTCGCGACAGGCGTAGCCGCTCCTGTTCTTGCGCCTCGATGATGCTGATGACCATCGCCTGCGTATCGCCCTTGTCGTCACTTTGGGAGCTGACCTGGTCGACGGTGACCTCGGGGGGGGCAAAACCGAGGACCTTGTTGTAGAGTTCTGCGATGCGAGTCAAGTTGCGCTGATCGCTCTGCAGTTTTTCCAGCTGCCCCCTCATTGTGAACAGCCGCTGCTGATTCTCGATCAGTGTGTCATACGTCTTGCGAATGTCATCGCGCGGCACCGTATCGAAGGTCGATTCCATCTGCCGTACCCGGGCCACAGCGCGTGCGTTGGTCTGCACAAAGCGATCCACCTCGCTCGCCGTTTGCTGAATCAGCATATCGATTTCTCTCAGCTCACGCTGGACTTGCTCGGAACCATTCCGGCAGAAGTCTGTGAACTGATCCCAGCTGTTCTCTACCATAGATCCCTCTCTCGATGCTTGTGATGCACGGTGTGGCGCTTCAGTTCTTTTGCAGGCGCACCCAGCCGTGGCGGAGGGCATGGATCGCAGCCTGCGTTCGATCCGACCGGTTCAACTTGGCCAGTATCGAGGTGACGTGGTTCTTGACGGTCTGTTGACTGATTCCGAGGGTGACAGCTATCTCTTTGTTGCTCAATCCCTCGATGATCTGCTGCAGGATCTCCATCTCGCGTTCGGTCAGTGGCGAGAATGTCGTATCCTCGGGGCTAATCCCGTACCGGCGATATAGTTCAAACAGCCACTGACCGACTTCTTCCTGGGTCATGCATTTGTTGGCAATCAGGGTGAATCCTTGAGCCACCAATCGCACCGTTTCCACGAGTTGTGCGGGCGCGACATCCTTGGCGAAATATGCCGAGGCCCCAATGCGGATGGCGCGGTAGATCTGCTCTTCGTCGTCATAGGCAGTCAGGATGATGATGGCAATGTCCGGATGCTCACTCTTGATCTGTTGCGTCACTCTCAGGCCGTTGATTGTGGGGAGATTGACGTCCATCAGAACGACATCAGGATGCGTCGTCGCCACCATCTCGAGGGCCTCTTCTCCATCGCTGCTTTCTCCTACGACGGTGACTCCCTGCTGCGAGTTCAGCACATCGCGGATTCCCTGACGAAAGAAGAAATGATCGTCCACGATGGCGACCCTGATTGTGTCGCCGAGGCCGGGCCTCTCACTCTCCATGTAGTCGCTGCTCCCCAGTAGCTGCCGCAAACCAGGACTATGCCATCGCGAACAACGTCGGTTGGCGATCGTGAAGCACCAGCTCGGCCAACTCGTCAGCTGCTACCAACGCAAGGTTCAGCCCGAACGGTCCGAGTCCGTTGATAAGATACGTATCGGGCTGATCGGGAAGGCCGCCGACGAGGGGTAGCATATCTCCTCTGACGGCTACCCACGAGGTAAACCGTTGGCGGGTCAGGGCGTCAGGACAGAGTTGGTTGGCCACGGTGCTGAGGCGCCAGAGGAGGTCTGCCTCGGTATCGTCCCAGCCGGTGAGGTAGGCATTGTCCCCGCGTGGAAGGAAAATCACCCGTCCGCTGTCCAGGATCAGAGGATGGGATAGCGCCCCGTTGTTCTCGAACACGATCGTGTGGACGCACGCCGGGCGCACAATTTTGGCGAGGTTTGGATCGTGTCGGGTTGCGTGGATCCCGTTGGCGAAGATCACTTTTCGTGTCCAGAGATAACGCTTGTGCGCTGAGACCGCGATGCTGCCATCGGGTTGCCGTTTGATCCCTTCGACCTCGGCGTCGAACTCGACAATGATATTCTCGTGCTCCAGCAGCTTGCTGGTCAGTGCCTGAGGGGTGAACAGCAAGTCGTCGCTCGTGCTGATGGCGACTTGATCTCCGTAGCGACTATCATCCTCGAGGGTTACGGCATAGCCATATTCTTTGAGACGCATTACCGAGTCACGAAACTCAGCCGATTGCTTGGCGTCGTTGGCCAGGCGCAAGCTGCCTACCTTCTCTGACGCTACGCCGAATCGTTCGAGCAGGATCTCGAGGCGCACCAAGTTCTCTGAGGTGAGTTCCCAGAGCGTGTGTGCCATCTCGTCGCCGCGCCGGGCAGCCACCTGCGTGAAGGGCTCCGGGGTGCCCAACATGGCCAACCCCGGTTGGCGCTTGATGGTGCCGCCGAGCGCCTCTGTGGCCTCCAAGACGACCACCTGCAGGCCCTCCTCAGCCAGGATTGAGGCAACCAGGGCGCCAGCCAGCCCCGCACCTACCACAGTCACGTCATATGGCTCAATGGTTGACATACTGGTTCCTTTCCGCTTATCGTGGAGGCGCCACATTCAGTTCGGCTTGGTCGAAGAAAGCCGCATTGTTGACGTGGGGATAGGCTGGTTCGGCGAAGAAGCAAACGGTAACGCGACCCAGATGCGTGACCTCTGTGGTCTCCTCGTCTCCCTCTTCCCGGGTCGTAGGGTTCGCTAGCTCGGCCACCACCACAGTCGGCGAGGTCAGGGTGACCGTACCACTGGTCTGGTTGATGCGCATCTCGCTACCCCATCGCGCGTTGTTGCAGTTGCCAGCACCCGTGGGATCAATGCCCGCTCTGACGATCACGGTGTCGAGCGAGGAGAAGGCCCCTGCCCTGATGCGGAAGGTGACCCGGCTGCCAACCGTGGCGGTTACCGTCTGATGGACCCAAGTCCGGAACTTAAGCCACCGTATTGTCTCGATCTTCAACGTCGTCCCGTTGATCCGGCGGACCGGGTCGTCGGCCGCCGTGAATTGCGGCTCGGCGTATGAGGTCTCGGTGCTGTATTCATCGCCGCTTTTGTAGTTGACATAGGCATCCCATTCCCAACCAGGAATGCGGTTGGGCAACAGGAAGTCAAAGTTGGCCCCCTCTAACCTGACGTCAATCGGTGGAACCGGGGTTGGGGTTGGCGTCTCCGTTGGCACAACGGTGGGGACCGGGGTCCGAGTTGGTGCTGGCGTGTTTGTGGGTCTGGCGATAAGCGTCGGACGTGGCGTGAGGGTCGGTGTTGGTGTCCAGGTCGCTGCCGGTGTCTGGGTGGGTGCGGGCGTTGCCGATGTCGGCAACGCCTCGGCCGGGTGGCGTGTCGCGTTGACCACGATGGCTGCCAGACCCGCGATCACGGCAACGTCAAGCACGGCGAGAATGAGAAGGATGATCTTCTGCGTTCGTGTCAGTGCGCTCATAGTTACCCTTTTGTCGCGCATATCCCTCAGGCCGATGATGCGGTTCGGTCAGTACGATGGCCCGGCTTATGGTAATAATCTGGCTTGTATCCATCATACTCTAAGGTTGCTGCAATGACAAGCGATCGTTAATTGCATTGGTGGTGCTGTTGTGTGAAAAGTTGGCCACAGCCGGCGCGGATGCCTCCGCCGCGTCGCTGGCGCACCGTGTGTGGAATGGCGTACCTGTCGAGGATGGAGGCGAACATATCCAGCGCCTCTGGCGATGCCGGTTTGTATTGTGAGTCCGCCGTGGGATTGAGTTGGATCAGATTGACGTGTGAGGGCAATCCCTGAAGTCGCGCGACCAGTGCCAGCGCTTGCTCTTCGGTGTCGTTGTGGCCAGCGATCATCACCCATTCATAGAACACCCGTCGCCTGGTGCGTTCTGTGTAGCGGCGTACGGCATCGAAGAGCCGGGGAAGAGGGTAGGTGTTGTTGATCGGCATAAGCGCACTCCGCAGCTCGTCCGTAGCAGCGTGAAGCGAGATTGCCAGCTTGATCGGCCACCGGTTGTGAACTTCCGCCAGACGGTCGATCCCCGGGACAATGCCTACGGTGCTGAGGGTGATACGTCCGGGGGCGAGAGCCAATCCCCGGGAATCAGTAAGGCGCTGGACGGCCTGGAGGACGTTTTCGGAGTTCAGCAATGGTTCGCCCATGCCCATAAAGACGACATTCGAGAGGCGCGCGGCGTGCGAGGCGCCCAGGAAACGTTTGAAGTGCAGGATTTGGCCAACGATCTCGCCGGGGGAGAGTTGGCGGACGAACCCCATCTGGGCTGTGGCGCAGAAGTCGCATCCACAGGCGCACCCAACTTGCGTCGACGTACAGACCGTAAAACGGTCACGATATGTCAACAGGACCGACTCGACCTGGACCCCATCGACCATCTGCAGTAGGTGCTTCTGCGTGCTCTTGTCCGGACTGACCTCTTGCGCGAGAAGCCCGGGGATCGAAAGCGGCAGCTCTTGGCTGAGGCGTTCACGAAGGGCGGACGGAAGGGTTTCCAGCTCGTGGATCGACGTACCTAGATCGCGGTAGAGCCATTGCCAGACGTGGTGCGCATAGGCACGGGCTTTTTCATAGGGCTCTCCCCACGAACGGATGCGCGCCTGCAGCGCAGCCAGGTCAAGATCGATCAGCGTCGGGTTCTCCAAAGATGGCCTCGGGGGTCCGGATACGATTGTGAATCAATACTCTGTCTACCAACGATATTTTGACTTTTAGCACAAAGCATAGCATAATGTAATCAGAAGACCAATGCCGGCAGTGTTTGAAGGAGGATATTGTGTCCGAGATCTCCCTGCAAGCGTACGAGAACGAGATTGACCAGCTCATCGAGCAGGCTCGTTATGTTGAGGCTCTGGCACACATCAGACACCTCTTGAGCCAGTCACCGCACTACATCGGCGCCTACTATTTCCTGGGGAAGACACTGCTTGAGGCGGACTTGCCTGAGCTGGCTGCCGACATGTTCCGCCGCGCGCTCAGCGCTGACCCCGAACACCTCCTGTCGCGGATCGGCCTGGGCCTTGCGCACGAACGGCACAATGACCTCGATGGTGCACTGTGGAATCTCGAGCGCGCTCTGGAGCTCGACCCCGGCAATACCGATATCGCCGAAGAGCTTCGTCGCATGATTGGGCGCCGTGATGGAATCGAGCTGGACTACGTTCCCCAGTCACGCGCTGGACTGGCACGCCTCTATCTCCGCGGTCGCCTATACGGCCGTGCTGCGGAGGAGTTCGACGCGTTGCTGGTCGAACAGTCTGCACGACCTGATCTGATGACGGCCCTGGCTGAGGCCTACTGGCGCAACGGCCAGTTGGTCCAGGCGGCTGAGGTGTGTCAGGAGATCCTGGACAAGATGCCCTACAACTGCAAGGCGAATCTCTTGTTAGGATCGCTGTGGGTCCAGGGTGGACAGGAAGAAGGTTGGACCTACTTGCGGAGGGCGCAGGAGGTCGACCCACGAAACGACCGGGCCACGGAGCTCTTCGGATCCGAGTCCCCTCTGGAGCCCGCCGAGTTGACTGTCGACCGTCTGGCGTTCGATCCAGAGGCAGTTGGCGTCGACCAACAGAGTGCCTGGTTTAGGCGGCTCCGGTCTTCCTCTATCAGCACGGGTATCTCGGAGGCGCCTCCTGAGATGACCGCCGCGGAGATGCGCCTCGTTGACATTACCGCCAATCTCGAAGCCCAGATTGAGATTCCCGAGTGGTTGCGTGAGTTGGGAACTGGTGAAGCTGCGGAAGAAGGCCCGGGCGGTCTTGGCTGGATGGCTGACGTTGGCTATGCAGAGGGAGCTCAGGAAGCCGAGGCGCCGGGGGTGGAGGAGGCCGGCCAGGTGCTTGGTGGCGACGATGACCATGGTGCCGGTCCGGTGAGTGAGCTGGAGGAAGCGCTTGCTGGTGACGCCGAGGCCGCTGGAACTGCACCGGAATGGCTGAAGGAGTTGACAACGGAGACCGCTGATCTGGGACCTGAGATGGGTGAGGGGGCCCCCGACTGGCTGTTGGAGCTCGCGGGCGAACGGCCAGAGCCAGAAGCCGGGCCGTCTTTCCCCATAGAGACAGAAGCCTCCGACGTGGTCGGCCTTGATGCTGAGGTTGAGACTGAAGGCGCGGTCGAAGTCGCTGATTGGCTCTCCGAGTTCACCCTGGATGAAGAAGGTGCCTCCCTCGCCGGCGTGACGCGCGAGACGGCGCTTGTGGAAGAGATGGAGATTCCCGAAGGTGAAGAGGGTGTGCCTGATTGGCTAGATGCTCTGAAGCCTCAGTCCGTCACGGAAGTCGAGGAAACTGCGGAAGAGGTGGCAGCGGAGGCTGAAGAGGTCCCCGATTGGTTGGCGGAGCTCGAACCTGCTGATGTCGAAGGTGAAACATCCGAGGCGGCATTGGTTGCCGAGGAGGTTCCCGACTGGCTAGCGGAGCTTGAGCCGCCCGAGCTTGAGGCTCAAACACCCGAGGCGCTGCTGGAGGCTGAACAGGTCCCCGACTGGCTTGCAGAGCTCGAACCTGCTGAGGCTCCTGAAGGGGCCCCGGCAGAAGCTGAGGACATGGATTGGCTCGCGGCATTGGAGCCGGTAGAGACCGAGGTGAGCGAGGCCGAGGTCGTTGCCGCAGATGTCCCCGACTGGCTTTCAGAACTGAAACCTGTAGCGGATGAGACGCCCGAGATTGCGCTGGCAGCAGAAGAGATTCCTGACTGGTTGGCGGAGATCCAGGCGGCAGAGGCAGAAGCGCCTGAGGCAGGGGAGGGTGAGGAGACGCCGGATTGGCTTCGTGATCTCGGGGTCGAGGTGCCTGAGCCTTCTGTTGGCCGCGCAGACGTGACGACGATTGCATCGTCCCTCGAGGAAGAGGAGGGCGTTCGGTCGGGCGCTGAGGCATTGGCCTGGGTCGAGAGCCTGGCCGGAGGTTGGGAAGAGGAAGTTCCGGTCGCGGTTGAGGAGCCTGTGCCCACGACTGAGATGCCCGAGGTCCTTGACGAAGCGATCGCTGCCGCTGAAGAGACTGCCGAGGCGGAGGAAGAGTCCCCTGTAGTTGCCGAGGCCCCAGAGGGTGAGAGCGATCTGCTCTCTGGCGAGGACGCGCTGTCGTGGTTGGAGAGCCTGGCTGCTGGTAAGGAAGAGGAGCTTCGTCTCCAGGTTGAGCAGGAATCGGAGCGACGTGTTGCTGAGATTATGGGTCGGAAGGTGGGAGAGGTTGTAGTCGAGGATGTGACCCTCATCGAAGCCCCACAGCCAGAGACCACCACTGTGGAAGTAGCTGAGGTTGAGGAGGCGACGGCCGAGCCTTTGGAGGTACCCACTGAGGAGGACCTTCTCTCAGGTGAAGATGCCTTGGCCTGGTTGGAGAGCCTTACTGTAGGCAAGGAAGACGAACTACGTCAGCAGGTGGAGCAGGAGTCAGCCGAGCGCGTTGCCGAGATCCTGGGACGTAAGCTACCCGCAGAGATCGAGGAAGCTGCCGAGATCCTTGAGGACATGCCCGAGGCTATCCCTGAGACTTGGGAGGAGGGCGTCGCGCCAGAGCCGGAGTCCGTTGGCGCAGAGACCCTGATCGAGGTCGGTCAGGGTGGACCTGCTGTTCCAGTCGAGGAAGCTATCGGGGCCGAGGAAGTGTTGGCGGAAGTGGCCGGGTTCGCCGGCGAGGACGCTCTGGCATGGCTTGAGGGGCTCACTCCTGAAGAAGAGGCCGACCTGCGTGCCCAGGTCGCTGCAGAAGACGTTCAGGTCAGCGCAGCTGAGGAAACGGCCACTGAGACAGTCTTTGGATGGTCGGCCTTTAGCGGGGAGCCCGAGGAGGTCGCCTCACCCGAGGAGGAGCCGCAAGCTGAAACCCTCGTGGTTGAAGAGCGGGCTACTGTGTTTGAGCCCGAACTAGAGACCGTCTCGGAGGTGGAGACCGCCGTCGCCGAAGAGCTTACCGCGGGGGAGATCCTGGAAGCGCTTGCAGCGCCTGAAGAGCGCGTCGAGGCTCCAGCACCGGAGATTGAGGCGCCTGAGTTCGAGGAACCTGCCGCTGTGGTTGAAGCGCCCACTGCTGTGGAGGCTCTGGAAGAGCTTGAGGAATCCGAAGAGAGTGTCGAGGATGTGGCACTCGAGACTGAGTTTCCTGAACCGGAAGTGGCCGCGCCTCATGCTGAGGAGCCTTCCGCTGCGCAGGTCCTGGAAGCGCTCGCGGCACCTGAAGAGCTTGTTGAGATGATCGCGCCCGAAGTCGAGGAACCTGAGGCTGGCGAGCCTGCAGTTGTGGCGACGGCTGTGACCGCCGTTACCTTCGGGGAGCTCGAGCCTGTTGCCGAAGTGCCCGAGGTCTCTGCCGTAGAGGAGACTCCCGTTGCTGCTGTGGTCGACACACCGGCTCCACGAGCAGAGGCGGAGCCCTCTGCTGCGACGGGGACAGACCTTGATGAGATGCGGGCCTACCTCAAACAGAAGCGTTCGGATCACGCGGCGCGGTTAACATTGGCCCGCGCATTGTGGGAGGTGGGCGAGATCAGTGAGGCGATGGACCACTACGGACGGTTGATCAAGTCTGGCGCCAAGTCCGATGATGTGACGCAGGACCTCGAACGCTACGCCGAGGAGAGACCGGATGGGCCGGGGGTGTTGCGAACGTTGGGTGACGCTTATATGAAATATGGCGCGCTCGACAAGGCCCTGGAGATCTACAATCGCGCGATGCATCAGCTCTAGGGAATCCCTGGGGCTGTCCCGAGATAACAAAACCGGGCAGGTTATGGCTTCGATCGCCATGCCTGCCCGGTTCCCATTTCCGTTGGGCCGGTGAGAATGCCCCTGTAGCGTCTGCTAGTACATCAGCCCTTCGCCGGCGCGTTCATAGTTGAAGAGCTCCTCGGGCCGGAACCAGTAGGCGATCTCCTGTGCGGCCTCTTCAACATTGCCCGAGGCGTGGATCAGGTTCTTGGTCGACCGCTTCTCCAGGCTCGACAGTGTATTGGAGTCGATGGCGAAATCCGCCCGGATCGTGCCGGGTTCTGCACGAGCTGGAATCGTGAACCCGATCATCCTGCGCACGGCTGTGATGGCGTGCACGCCCTGGAGCACGATCGCGACTACCGGACCGCTCGACACATACTCGATCAGCCATCGTCGCACCATCGTACCGATCTCCAGCGGGTCCTTTGTCCCCAGTACCTCGACGACATCCATGCCAAACTGGGCAAAGGAGTCGAGCGTCTTCTGACCCATGCCCGCAATCCACGCGTCATCTCCGGCATAGTGCCCTGCGGCCATCTCTTCGGTTGGGACCACCATCTTCAGGCCCACGATCTTCAGTCCTGCCCGCTCAAAGCGTGTGACGATCTCACCAGAAAGTCCCCGCGCGACGGCATCTGGCTTGAGCAGCACCAGCGTCCGCTCCTTTTTGATCGATTCTGCGTCCATATCCACCTCACTCTTTATGGTTTCACAAGACAAGCTGAAGCCTGTCTGAGGGCTTCAGCTTGTCGAGGTCTCTTGTTCTGCGCGTCTACGATTAGCCGAACTTATAGGCGACACCGAATCCGCCGCGGGGCAGCTCCCACTGGATGTTCTTGTAGGGACATCCAACCCGGCAGCTCCCACATTCGACACAACTCTGGTAGGCAACCTGGATGCGGCCGTCGTTGCCCTGGGTGTAGACGCCCACCGGGCAGAAGTAGAGGCACGGCTTGTGCTCGCAGCGGGCGCAGATCGCTTGATCGATGATCCGCAGATGTGCCTTTTCCTCATCGATGAAGTACTTCAGGCTCATCAGGAGGTCATCGACGTAGACGTTTGGGAGCGTCTCCTTGACCTCTTCAGCCAACTCTTTTGCTTCAAATGCATCCCCTGTTTTCATCGCCATCCGATCACCATCCCATCACTGAGCGCGCCATCGAGACAATGTCCCCGGCTGCCTTGATCAGCCCGCGTCGATTGGTCAGCGAGCCGAGCATTCCCTTGAAGAGCTCCTTCTTGGGCTTCCCATAGGCGGTGAAGAACTGGCCCAGAGCGCCGTTGACGAAGTTCGGGTAGACGTCCATAAACTGCGGGTGGGTCTCCAGGAACCTGGAGAAACCGCGGTACTGCTTGAGATCCTTGAGAATGAAGCCCTCGCTCAGCCGGTCCTCATATCGCGACATCACCTTCGCGGTGAAGTCGCCCCGGCTGTGTGCTTCCAGGGCCGTCTCGCCGGCGAGTTTGCCCGCGATGATGGCCATGTTGGTCCCTTCCCAGTGCAGGGCATTGACCATCGCAGCGGCGTCACCCGCGACCATCGCGCCATCGGTCGCCAGCTTGGGCATCGCGCGATAGCCACCCTCAGGGATCAGGTGTGCACCATACTCCAGCAACTGCCCGCCCTTGACCAACGGAGCGATCGCCGGGTGGTCGAGGTAGCGTTGCAGGACGTCATAGGGCCTGAGCCGGTATTCGGCGAGCGTATCCAGCATAACGCCCAGCCCGATCGACACGCTGGCCTTGTTCGTGTAGACGAAGCCCATCCCCGGTAATCCCAGGGAGACGTCGCCCAGAACCGAGACTGCGAGGCCGTGGGCGTCATCCGCGAGTCCGAATCGCGAGTTGATCGTCTCCATCGGCAACGAGATGACCTTCTTGAATGCCAAAGCCATCTGTGCCGGTTCGAGATCGCGGTGGATGAGCCCCAGCTTCTGCGTCAGGATGTTATTGACCCCCTCGCAGATGATGACGACCGGGGCATGGATCTCGCCCTGGGGCCGGTCGGTGAGGACACCCGTGACCTGTCCGCTTTCCTCGCGGATGAAGTCGACGACCGTGGTCTTGGGAACGAGGAAAGCGCCTGCTGCCTGGGCCTGTTCTGCCCACCAGGGGTCGAAGTTCGCCCGCAATGTGATGAAGGCGTCGGCGGGATCGGCGTTGAGCTCGCCGCCCTGCACGGTCATTCGCGTCAGACCGTCCTTGCCCAGGAACCAGAACCCGGCCTCGGTGACCGGACGCTCAAAGGGCGGGCGGCGATCCATGAAGTCGGGCACCAGATCAGCGATCGCGTGCGTGTAGATCGCGCCTCCGAAGTAGTTCTTGCCGCCGGGCTTCTGGCCACGTTCGATCAGGGCAACGTTCAGTCCGCCTCGCGCCATGACCATGGCGGCTGCGGAACCGGCCAGGCCTGCTCCCACCACTACGGCATCGAACTCGATACGTTCGCTGTTCATGCCTGCGCCTCCTTGCGCGCCTTGATCTCCTTGATCATCGCGGGAATGACCTCGTATAGATCTCCGACGATGCCCACATCGGCGACCTCGAAGATAGGGGCATTGGGGTCATTGTTGATGGCGATGATGAAGTCCGAGTTTTGCATTCCCACCTTGTGCTGCAATGCACCGGAGATCCCGGCTGCAACGTAGACCTTGGGCCTGACCGTCTTGCCGCTCTGACCGACCTGGTGTGCGTAGGCGATCCATCCCGCGTCGACGCAGGGCCGTGATGCGCCCACGACGCCGCCCATCGCGTCGGCCAGTTCCTTGATCAGCGCGAAGCCATCGGGTCCGCCCAGGCCACGGCCTCCGGAGACGATGACGTCGCTATACTCGATGTCCACGGTGTCTTCCTTGCCGTGGATGAACTCGAGGATGCAGGCGCGTGCGCCTTCTTCGGTGACCTCCACGGCTTCTTCCACGATCTCCCCACGGGACTCAGCGTTGTAGGCCGGCGCCGGGAATACCCGCGGGCGCACGCTGGACATCTGCGGTCTGTGGCGGCGGCAGACGATGGTCGCCATAATGTTGCCACCGAATGCTGGACGGGTCGCCAGCAGGAGCTTCTGTGGCGCGCCCTTCACCTCGCCCATCTCCAGCTTGGTGCAGTCGGCGGTAAGCCCTGTCCCCAATGACGTGGCGATCGCGCCGGCCAGGTCACGACCGAGCGTCGTGGCGCCGATGAGGAAGACCTCCGGCTTGTATTTCTCCGCGATCGTCTCGATGGTCATGTAGTAAGGGCAGTTGCGGTAGTGTTCGAGCACCGGATCATCCAACAGGTAGACCCGATCCGCACCGTAGCCGATCGCTGCTTCAGCGATCGACCGCACCTGGTGCCCCAATAGCACGCCTTCGACGACCACCTCGTCACCGGCAGCCGCGGCCTCCTCGGCGACCTGCGACGCCAGGGTGCGCGCCACGCCCAGGAGCTCCCACGAGACCGGGTGCACCTTGCCCCCTTCCTGCTCCAGGAAGACCCAGAAACGCCTCGTCTGCTGCGGACGCGTCATCTCGCACCTCCGATCATCGTCTCGAGGACGCCGGCTTCTTGGGCCTTCTTGAATGTGAAGTCGAGTGCGGCCTCAACGCCTATCTCCCGGCTGTTGACCTTTTCGCCAGGCTCGGGAAGCGGCGGCGTACCCATCTGGTAGACGATTGTGGGTGATCCACGAACGCCGATCTCTTCGGTGCTGAACGTGATCGGTCCGTCCATTGTCCACACCTCGGGCTCGTAGCGCAATGACCGGATCAGATCGGGCAGGGGCGCATAAGGGATCTCGGCGATATCTTTCTCACATGTTAGCAGTGCCGGCAGCGGCGTCTCAACCACTTCGGTCCAGCGCTCCGTCTTGCGTTCGACCACGACCGTCGCGTCGTCGAGATCGACGGCTCGGATGTTGACGGCATAGGTCACGATGGGCATGTCGAGCCGGACTGCCACACCGGGGCCGACCTGAGCAGTGTCCCCATCGATGGCCTGCTTGCCAAAGAAGATGAGGTCCAGTGGGTCCTGTTCGTGAACCGCGCGAATGACCTCGGCCAACACATAGGATGTCGCCAATGTATCCGCACCAGCGAACTTACGGTCGGAGACGAGGATCCCCCGGTCCGCACCCATCTCGATGGCCTCACGGATCGTCGTGATGAAGGAATTGGGGCCCATGGACACCACCGTGACCCGCCCACCCAGCTTACGCTTCCATTCTACGGCAGCCGCAAGCGCGTGCGCATCGTAGGGGTTCATGATCGCCGGGACCCCTTCGCGTACGAGGTTGCCTGTCACAGGATCGATGCGGATGTTGGTGGTATCGGGCACCTGTTTGATCGCGACAAGTGCGTGGAACAAACTTCACCTCCTGAACTCAGAGATCGCGGCTGTGCATCAGCCGCCCGGCTCTTCCTTGATGTCCCGACTGCTTTCCAGTCGCTCGACTGTCGTCTAGTCGCTCGACTGTTGTTAAGTCGCTCGACCAGTGCCACACAGCAACATAGCTGCCCGCACTTCGCCCTGGGGGATGCGGGCAGCTCAGATATAGTCTAGGCCTTTGGCCTGCTCGGTCAATGCCTCGCGGAATTTTGGGTGGGCGATGGAGATCAGAGCCTCTGTTCGCTGGCGGATGCTCTTGCCGTAGAGATCTACCGCCCCGTATTCGGTCACGATCCAGTGGACGTGGTTGCGGGAGGTGACCACCCCCGCGCCTTGCTTGAGCATCGGCACGATGCGGCTCATCGAGTCGTTTCTCGCCGTGCTTGGCAGCGCAATGATGGGCACACCTCCCTCGCTGCGTGATGCACCATAGATGAAGTCCATCTGTCCGCCGACTCCGCTGTAGAACTTGGGCCCGATACTATCGGCACAGACCTGGCCTGTCAGGTCGACTTCGATGGCCCCGTTGATGGCCACCTGCCGGTAGTTCTGCCCGATGACACACGGATCGTTGACGTAGTCGGTGGGATGCAACTCCACGAGATCGTTGTGATCCAGCCAGGGATACATCTCGCGCGATCCCAGGATGAAGCCCGCGATAACCTTCCCGGGATGGAGGGTCTTCCGGGCGCCGGTAATGACGCCCTTCTCGACCAGGTGCACGACGCCCTCGGAGAAGAGCTCCGTATGGATGCCGAGGTCCTGGCGATCTTCCAGGTAGGGCAGGACCGAATCCGGGAGTGCGCCGATGCCCATCTGCAGCGTTGCGCCATCGGGAATCAGCTCGGCAACGCGCCTGGCGATCTGCTCGATGACCGGATCGCTTGGGTCCGCGCCCTTACTGTACTCGTCGAGTGGTGCATCGACCTCGACGATGTAGTCCAAGTTCTTCACGTGAATCAGCGTATCGCCGTAGATGTAGGGCATCTGCGGGTTGACCTGTGCGACGATGCGCTTGGCCGACTCAGCCCCGGTCTTCGTCAGCCCCGTCTCGATGCTGAAGGAGCAGAAACCGTTCTCATCGGGTGGCGAGAGGTGGACGAAGGCGACGTCGACCGGGAGCACGCCCTTCTTGAAAAGCAGGGGATACTCCGACAGCAGCACGGGTGTGTAGTCCGCCCGTTTGTCCCAGACCGCCTGGCGGACGTTATGTCCGATGAACATCGAATTCGAGCGCAGGTGGCCCTGCAGCTCCGGTGCGTTCCATGGCGCCGGGCCAACGGTCAGCGGCTGTGCGACCTCCACGTTCTGCAGCTGTGGCGCATAGGCCACCAGGGCATCGGTGAGCGCTCTGGGAACGCTGCAGTTGCCGGTCAGAAAGATGCGTGCGTTGGATGTGACGCTTGCCGCTACGGCCTCGGTTGCGGAGGTTACCTTGCTTGCGTAGAGTTCTCGCCAATTCATGCGGGTCGCGAGCCTCCTACCGTAGCCCGAGTGGGGTAGCGTCTTCAATGAGTTCGCCGTTGCGCATCACCAGGCCACAGCGCAAAGCCTCGTTCTGGGCAACTGCAGAGGCCATACCCATGGATGCCAGGTGGCGGATGTAGGACCAGGCCGCATTGTTGAACGCGTGGGTCGACGTGCGCGGGACCGAGCCAGGCACATTGGGCACGCAGTAGTGCACCACATCCTCCTCGATGTAGGTAGGACAATCGAGGGTCGTGGGGCGGCTGGTCTCTGCACAGCCACCGCTGTCGATGGAGAAGTCGATGATGACCGATCCCTTCCGCATCGTTCGCAGCATCTCGCGGGTGATGACGACAGGCGTGCGTTTGCCGGGGTTGCGGACCGCACCGATGATGACGTCTGCAAAGCGCGCCACATAGGCCACGTTGAAATCGTGGTCGATCATCGTCGTGACCCGCCCTCCAAACTGGGTATCAAGCTCGCGCAGGTGGTCAAGCGAACGGCTGAGAATGAAGACCTTGGCGCCCAGCCCCAGGAATGCCCGGGCCGCGTTCTGACCGACCGTTCCCGAGCCCAGGATCACAACGTCCCCGGCAGAGACGCCCGGCACTCCGTTGAGAAGAATACCGCGTCCGCCGTTCTGGCGCATCAGCATCGAGCCTGCGATGTAGGGCGCCATGCGCCCCGCAACCTCGCTCACCGTCTTGAGGATCGGGAAGTCGTGTTTGTCCTTCTTGATCATCTCATAGGCGATCGCGGTGATGCGGTGGTTCCGCATTGCCGCCACATCCTCATCGGAAATCTGCGGCAGCCCCAGGAAGCACATCAGCGTCTGGCCACTGGTCATCCAGCCGATCTCCTCGGATGTGGGACGGAGCACCTTCAGGACCAGCGATCCCTGGGCATAGACCTCCTCACCGCTGTTGACCAGGGTGGCGCCCATGCGCTCGTAATCGTAGTCATCGAACCCAGCTCCAATGCCGGCGCCGCTTTCCACGAAGCACTTATGACCGTCCTTGGTCAACAACCCGACGCCGGCCGGGGTCAGACCCACACGTTCCTCACCGGGAAGTCTCTCCTTTGGGATGCTGATGTTCATCGTGTGCTCCTCTCTCGCTACGCTGACAGACGCATCTAGGCCATTCGCGCTACGCCGTTATCTGGAAGCGTGACATACACCGTGGGTAGTTTGTCGTAGACGGCTTCATACACCTCGTTGAGATGCGCTTGGACATCAGGGACTGCCCCCTCGTCGGCGAGGGCGATGATGCATCCGCCGAATCCGGCGCCGGTCAAGCGCGCACCGTAACAGCCCTCTACCTCGGCGGCTGCTTCCACGAGAGTGTCCAGTTCAGCAATACTCACTTCGTAGTCATCGCGCAGGCTTCGATGTCCCTCTAGCAGGAGTTGTCCGACGTGGTCCATACGGCCCTCATAGAGGTCCCGCGCGACCTCCAGAACGCGGTTGTTTTCGGTTACGACGTGACGTGCCCGCCGGTGGACGACCTCGGGGAGGTCACTCTTGTGTTGGTCGAGTTGCTCAGGCGTCACGTCGCGCAATGCCGTGATGTCGGGATAATGCTCCTTGAGGAGGCTGACCGCCTGTTCACACTGTGCCCGACGTACGTTGTATTCGGAGCCCGTGAGCTGACGCCGCACCATACTATCGGCCACAACGACGGCGATCCCCTGGGGCATCGGGAAATAGGCTCGCTCCATCGTCCGGGTGTCCAACATCATCGCGTTGCCCGCACGGCCACACGCGCTGATCATCTGATCCATGATGCCGCAATTCACACCCACGTACTGGTTCTCGGCCTTCTGGCAGAGCAATGCCAGATCCGACAACTTCATGCCGAACTCGCCCAGCTGGTCCCAGGCATAGGCAAAGGCCACCTCAACCGCTGCGGACGAGGACATACCAGCGCCCACCGGCACATCTGAGGTGAGCACCCCGTTGATGCCAATCGGGGCCAATCCTTGCTCCCGCATGGCCCAGACGACGCCTTGCGGGTAGTCGGCCCAACCGCCGCCAGAGGAAGGTGTCCGATCCACCGGAAACGTCTTCTCGTCATTCCTCATGTCCAGTGCGCGGACCGTTGCCCACCCATCATCCCGTGGAGCAACCGCCAGCCACGCTGCCCGGTCCACCGCTACCGGCAGCACGAACCCATCGTTGTAATCGGTGTGTTCCCCAATCAGGTTGACTCTGCCCGGGGCGCGCACGACCATCGCGGGCGGCTGCTGGAACCGGGCCTGGAAAGCATCAGTAACCTTCTTCTGAAGTTTATGTTCGGACATGCCAACCTCCCCTTTAGCGGCAGTCATTATAGTGGTATCTCGGTGATTTCGCTAATGGTTGCCCATCCTCGGGACCATCCAACCGTGCGAGCAGGCAGCGCAGCGTGCCCCCAGCTGTTCTGGATTGCGGGCATCGTTACCGCTTCGGGCGCCGTGTCTACTCCTCGATGTCCTCCGGGGTGATGTCGACCAGGATCCCCTCCGCCAGCAAGCGCTGGATGATCTGCTTCGCATGCCCTTCGAACACCGTCGCCATCGTCGGCATGATCTGCTCCTCGACGAGGGCCTGAACGTTGGGCTTGGGCAGGATCTGCGGGTCGGGCACGCGCAGCACCCATACTCGTGAGAGGTGTCCTCCCTCGTCCCGCTGATAGGCGCGCTGGATGGCAGCTTCCATCCCCGTGGGCAGCGACTTGCGGCCTGTTCCCTTTTTCAGAAAGTCCGTGATACGGTCAGGGGAGATCCGTTGCTGCTTTGCACGGTTCACCGATGCCGGCGATAAGCGGAACCGATATACCCCCGGCGCACCGATGGCCTCCGCGATCCGGCTGAGCTGAAAGCGCTCATACCGTCGCCTTGCAGGAGCGAGGATTTCACCGTAGTCGTCCAGCGCAAGGTGCTCAGGGAGTGGAAAGGAGGGCGGCGGAGAACCACTGAGCAGTGCCGCACCGGCTTCTGTGAGCTTGAATGCCGTGGGCAGGGCCTCAGGAGTCTCCTGTCCGAGGTCAACGAGCCCCAGCCAGCTCATTGTTCCAGAGATCATATCGGTGATCAGCGCGCCCTCGACCGCATCCCACGCACCGAAACCGCGCAGAGGATCCGCTGACTGTGTATCGCGCGGTGCCCACGAGTCATAGTCACCATCGGGACGCAGGAAATCCGTTGAGGTCTCTTTGACATACTGCACAAAGGTTCCGATGTCATACCAGGCAGCGGGGTCGCAGTACTTCGCCACCGCCAGGAAGGCCTGACGCGTGCGTTGGGGCTCATTGGGCCAGAGGTTGACCGGATCAGGCGTCAGCGTAGGGACGAGGCTCACGTCGTGATACGCCTGACTCGTGGTCCATGCCTGTGCGAGTGCCGACCATTGGGTCCAGGGATCGGCCTGTAGCCATCCCAAGATCGCATTGGGTACGGGGCGCACGGCATCATTATCGGCGCGGCGCACCCATCCAGCCTCTATGGACAGGGTATCCAGCAGTTGCAGTCGCCGGGCCGCCGGGGGATGGAGTTGTGACAGGATCGCCTCCCGTGTCTGGTCGCCCCGTTGTAGCGCCGACCATAGGGTGACCAGGTCATCGGCGAGCGTGTCATCGCCGGGCAACACGATCGGCGGCGGTTCTACTGTAGGCGGGACCGTCACTTGCCGGGGAGGCGGGGCTGGAAGGTAGAGCATCAGCTCTTCCGGTACGAAGGCCATCTCTACAGGCTTGCCTATGTGATCATCGAAGGCGCGATGGATCCATCCCATAATCGAGAGCGACTCGGCCGCCGAAGCGGGGTCTCGCCAGAGTCCCTCGCGCTCGATGCGCCCCGGGCCGATCGCGCGTACCTGTCCCCAGCGCCGGGTGAAGATCGACCAGGGGACCGCACCCCCATGGCGGACCAGGTCGTCAAGCGCCTCACGCTCCTCGGCTGACAGGGTTTCCAGGCTGCGATCGACCGCCTCCGCGTTAGCGAGCGCTGTCACCAGCTCGGCGGCCATGTCGGTCTTCTTGCTCGACTGCAGCTCGGCCTTCCAGAGCTGGGCGATGACACGCAGGCGAGAGGGATCGCTATCGAGAAA
>JAXDDP010000122.1:0-9957 GCA_034676785.1 Anaerolineae bacterium
GGTCATGGGTGATGTAGTGAATCGCCATCCCCATCTCCTCCTGCAGCTCACGCATCAGATCGAGGATCTGTGCAGCTGTGGTCACGTCAAGGGCTGTCGTGGGCTCATCGGCAATCAAAAGGCTAGGCTGACAGGACAACGCCATCGCGATCATCCCACGCTGCCGCATGCCGCCGCTGAGCTCGAAGGGGTAGGCATCCACTGAGATGGAGGGCCTGGGCATGCCCACGCGCGCCAGCATGTCGATGGCCCGCTCGCGAGCTTCGGCCTTCGAGACTTGCTGATGAAGCATAATCGACTCGATGATCTGGTTTCCCATCGTGTGGACCGGGGAAAGCGAGGTCATCGGCTCCTGAAAGACCATGGCGATCTCGTTGCCCCGGATCGAACGAATTTCCTGACCCTTGGGGTCAAGCTTGGAAAGGTCGACGACGTCCGCCACCGCAAAGGAATCCTTGTCCTCGGCATAGCGGTGGAAGAGTAACTCACCCTCGATAATGCGCCCAGGTGGCGGTACGATCCGCAGAATAGACTGGGCCGTCACACTCTTGCCGCACCCGCTTTCGCCCACGACCGCCAACGTCTTGCCGCGTTCAATGACAAAATCCGCCCCGTCGACCGCACGTACGGTCCCCTCTTCCAGAGGGAAGTAGGTCTTGAGCCCTTTGACCTCCAGCAACACCCGATTCGTCGTCTGCAGGTTCTCTGCACCCATCGTCCCTCCTAGTCCAGGAGCACGCACCCTGCGCCCAGCCGCTGCATAGGCGGGCCGTCGAAGTCCAACTTGATCACCGTGACCCCCGCAACGGCGTCCGGGTCGAAGTGAGGCAAATTCCTGAGGACAAGTCGCTCTTCGCCCTGCTCGAATGTGATCGGCGTACCGCTGTCGAGGAAGCTCGCCTTGAGCAGCTTCGTCCGCAGCCCCCCGATGACGAGTTCGGATCCAGGCCAACGGTGGCACCAGTAGTAGGCAGTGTTGCCCTTGAGCGTCCATCTGCCGGTGAGCATGAACTCCACCCGTCCCCGTCCGGCCCGATCGACCTGTCCATAGACCGCCCCACCGTTCTTCGCAAGCCACTGTCCGACCGCCGTGAGACGCTCCGTTGCCTCCGGAGGAACCGAACCGTCAGGCTTGGGGCCGATATTGAGCAGCAGGTTTCCCTGACCAGCGGTTGCAGTGCATAGCATATCGATCACTTCGCGCACGGGTCGCCAGTCCGGCGCGATCGGCATGTAGCCCCAGGAGCCATTGAAGGTCATACAGGCTTCCCAGGCACGCCCCTCCGCTTCTGCCGTAACGTGCTCTTCGGGCGTGCCGAAGTCCTCATCCAACTGGGAACGGTTGTTGATCAGGAGATGGGGCTGAAGCTCCCGGGCCATCGCGTTCATCTTGACGCTCTCCCAGGCCTCCGGGCTGCTCAATGGCCAGGAGACGTCATACCAGAGGATGTCGATCTTCCCGTAGTTGCTCATCAGCTCGCGCACACACCCCTGCGTGAAGTCGAGGAAGCGGCGGCGTGCGGACTCATCCTTGGCGCACAAAGCTCCATCGGGATGGTGCCAATCCATCAGAGAGTAGTAGAAGCCGATCTTCAGGTCGAACTCGCGACATGCATCGACATACTCCTGCACAAGGTCGCGACCGGGACCGCACTTGACGGCGTTGTAATCCGTCTGTTGGGTGTCCCAGAGGCAGAAACCTTCATGGTGCTTGGTCGTCATCACCATGTACTTCATGCCCGCCTGCTTGGCGAGTGCTGCCCACTCACGCGCAGGCCGCTCTTTGGGATGCCAGGTAGCAGCAAGCTTCTCATACTCCGCAACCGGGATGCGCTCGCGGTTCATCACCCACTCGTGACGGCCCAACTGGGCGTACAGCCCCCAATGAACGAACATCCCGAAGCGCGCTTCCTGCCACCAGCGAATGCGTTGGGGTCTCGTTTCGGCGATCTGCTGCAGATATGTGTCTTGGTCCATGACTTTGTCCTCCTTGATGGTTACCCGGTCATCATCGCTGGTGACTAGAGTCTCGAGTACGGGTCTGCAGCATCACGCAGGCCATCACCGATGAAGTTAAACATCAGCACCACGAGAACCACAAAGATCCCGGGGATCAGTTGCCAAGGTCGCTGTGCCACGACCGTCAACTGCTGTGCATCTTTCAACAGCACCCCCCAGCTCACTGCCGGCGACTGTATCCCCAACCCCAGAAAGCTGAGCGATGTTTCGCCAAGGATAGTATAGGGCACGGCGAGCGTGATGTTGACCAGCAGGTAGCTCAGGAAGTTGGGCAACATATAGCGGCCGATCAGCCGGGCAGGAGATGCTCCATAGACTCGCGCGGCCATGATGTAGTCTTCCTCACGCAATGAGAGCAGCTTTCCTCGGACGGCCCTCGCAAGCCCCCCCCAGCCCAAAACAGACAAAATGATAGTGATAGAAAAGTAGACCCTCACGACCGGCCAAGTGCGGGGGATCGCTGCCGCCAACCCCATCCACAACGGGATCGTCGGTGTGGCAACCATGAAGTCGACGACACGCATAATGACCTCGTCGATGACACCGCCCAGGTAACCGGAGATGCCCCCCAATGTTACGCCGAGGACAAAGGTCAGGATCACACCACCAAATCCAATGAACATCGAGATCCGCGAGCCATAGAGCGTGCGAGAGAACACATCGCGGCCCAGCATATCAGTGCCGAAGAGGAACACCGGCTGGTCCACTTCAAGCCCGAAAAGCCGCCAACTCTGCTTGATACCCAATAGCGTCTCGCGGGGCTCGGCCTTCAGGAAGAACTTTATCGGGTAGTACGTCGCGCGATCCTCAACAAACTTCACACGATAGGTTTCCGTATCGACCGTACGGCCCAGCTTGTAGACGAAGGGGCCCACCCACTTCCCCGACTCATCACGGAAGTGGATCTTCGCAGGAGGGCAGATCTCCCAAGTGCCAAACCGATCGTTCGCGCTATAGGGCGCAAAAAGGTCGGCAAAGATCGCAAAGAAATACATCAAGAGAAGGATCACAACCGCGACTAGTGCCGCCTTGTGCTTCCGGAATTTCCACCACATAAGCTGCCATTGCGAGGCGGTGTAGTAGGTCTCACCGGCCACCGACGTGCGCGCCCCGGAGATGCCTGCACCCTGTGGAGCCTCATCATCGATTGTGTCTGTCATGGTTGCCTTACCCCTCTGCACCATAGCGAATGCGCGGATCCAGCCACGCCAACAGGATATCGGAGATCAGCGTCCCGATCACGGTCAGTACGCCCAAGATCAACACAACGCTTCCCGCGAGGAACATGTCCTGGTTGAGCGTAGCCTGCATCAACACCGGGCCAATCATCTGCAGGTTGAGCACAATCCCCACGATGACGCCGCCGTTGATCAACCCGGGCAACAACCAGCCGATCGTGCTGAAGACGGGGTTCATCGCGACCCGTACTGGGTACTTCAGCAACAGCTTTGTCTCAGTTAACCCCTTGGAGCGTGCTGTGACTACATAGGGCTTGGCCAACTCATCCAACAGGGTCGCCCGCAGCGTACGGATGAGACCAGCCGTGCCGGACAACCCGATAATCACAATGGGCAGCCATACGTTCGATAACAGATCCAGGAACTTGGGAAACGACCACGGCGCTTCTCTATACTCCAACGAGAAGAGATTCGTGACCATGGTCTTGGACACCAGGAAATAGAGATAGGAAACGATCAATGTCAACAGGAAACTGGGCATCGCCAGGCCCAGGAACCCGAACGTTGTCGCTAGATAGTCGAACCATGAGTACTTGTAGATCGCTGAGATGATGGCGATGGGAATTGCCAACGTGTAGACTACCAGGAGGCTTGACAAGGAGACGAACATCGTGATCGGGAGGCGCTCCACCAGCAGGTCACCAACAGGCCGGCTCCAGAAGAATGACCGTCCAAAATCACCACGCAACACGATGTTGCCTATCCATTTAGCATACTGAACGTAGATGGACTGGTCGAGGCCGTACTGAGCCCTCAGCGCGTCGATCTCGGCCTGGTTGAACACCTCGCCCGCAGCTCTCCTAGCATTGAGATAGGTCGTCAGGTAATCGCCTGGCGGAAGTTGAATGATCACAAACGAGATGATCGACAGCAACACAAGCATCGGGATCATCATCAACGTGCGGCGAGCGATATAGGCAAGCATTCAGCACTCACTCCCTTCTCGCAGAACAAGGCTACGAGCCTCGTATCCAGTCCGGTCTGCTCACCAACCCCATGGCAGCCCTCACACGCGATTGAGGGCCTAGGTGTCGCCTCGGCAAGGAGACTGCGCTTGTCGGGCGACACCTAGGACTGCTACCACTGCAACGCCAGTGTTCTCCAGATCCGTGCCCCGAAGGGCATCAGACTACTTCTTGAAGAAGACCTGGCACTGCGAGAACCAGACTGCCGATGAACGGCCCGAATGCGCCATGTTGCCGATATTGGGCGGGACGATCAAGGGATCCTTGACATCCCGGGACAGAGGCAACATCGGGCAGTACTCCTTATACCAGGCCCAGAGCCTATCCTGAGCAGCAAGACCCTGATCGGTATTCGGGTTCACCTTGGACAGCTCAGCATCGATGTCAAACAGCTCCTGAATCCAGTCCGGCGGTTCGGTGCCTTCCGCGCCCTTGGTGTCCTTCCACTTCATCCACTGCTGCGCCCAGAGGATACGGCTGTCGGGCATATAGTCCTGGGTCAGGAACGGCCAGTTGCAGTCGTCCAGCCAGTCGATGCTCCCCTTCAGCTCGTTGGCATCTCGCTGTGCACTCCACAGAGTCTGCTCCATGGACCTCATCGGCACATAAATGCCCACCTCCTCCAGCTGAGTCTTGATGACCTCGGCAGGCTTGACATAGAGCGGATCCACGCGAACATCAAAGGTAAACTCGAACCGATTGCCGTCCGGGCCAAGGCGCCAGCCGTCAGCGTCCTTCTTATCGAGTCCACACTGGTCGAAGTACTCGCCCGCCTTCTCCGGATCATACGTGCCAGGAATCCAGGGGTTTCTGTTGCCCATCCCCAGGAAGAGCACCTGGATAATCTCGTCGAAGTTGATCGCGTGAGCCAAGCCCCAGCGGAACTCCTTCTTCGCGACCACCTCTTGCCACACCGGATCTGGGTTGTTGAAGTTCACAAACAGCGCGACTGGCGCGTTGTGGTACGCCAGATCCAGGTTGACCTTGTAAGTCGTGTCACTCTCGTGCTCCTTGTAGAGCGCGACATCAGTGTGGTTGAGGATCTCGCGACACCAGTTGATCTTGCCGTCGACGATCGTTGCCGGGATGTTCTCCGGGGTGGTGACAATCACGCTCTCCGTACGGTAGATGTAGGGTAGCTGGTTGCCCTCGGTATCGACGCGCCAGTAGTAAGGGTTGCTCTCGATGATCAGCAGATCATCAGGATGCTCCATAACGCAGTAAGGGTTCAGGACTGGATAGTTGATGAAGCGCTTATAGCAGCCACCGCCGCCACCGAGATCGCTGTCGAGGAAGAACCGATACCACTCATCATCCGTGAGTCCCGCCTCGGCCAACTTGGTATGGAGCGCGTCCGGGTCAGCATAGTCCTTGTGGAATTGCTCCATATAGTGCCGGGGCTTCAGGAAGTAGTGATAGTTTCCCCAGATGTTGCCCATCCCCAGTTGCTTGATCAAGCGACCGTTGGACTCCTTGACAGTCAGCTTGAACGTGTAGTCATCTACGATCTCGAGCGTGAGCGGATCGCCGTCAGTCCTGGCGCCATCCTTGTAATACCGGCTGACTGTCGATACTAGCTGAGGATTCAGCACGAAATCGAACCAGGCAAACTCGGTATCCTTGGTCGTAACCGGAGCACCATCGGACCACTTCAACCCCTTACGTAGCGTGAGGGTGTACTCGGTGACGTCATCGTTGACGCTCCAGGAACTGCAGATACCACCAGTGATCGGACCGGTGTGATGCACCGGCGTGTTCAGGAGCCACTCATAGGTGCTATGCTGGCAGGGATACGACCATTCTGCCATAGCCGTCACGGTTCGAAGGACCTCATTGTCGTCGCTGTAGCGACCAACTTCCCAGTCAAGATCCTCTTCGACAATGCGGCTCCCAGGACCGACGACAAATGGCTCAAGCGGCAGCCGCTCATCCACCGGCGGCAGCTCGCCCGCCTCGACCAGGGCAGCGAACTTGGGGTGCTCCTTGTACTTCGAACCGGTCTCGACCGGGGCTTCTTCCTTGGGCTCCTCGACCACGGGCTCCTCGACCTCAGCCGCCGGCTCGGCGGTGCCGCCACAGGCCGTGGCAATGGCGCCGGCGGTTGCCAAGGTCGACAGATAGAGGAACTCACGTCGTGTAATCCTTCGTCGCTCGCTCATACTTCGTCTCCTCCTCAGGAATGACTAACCACAAAACTACCGCGGATTGCCAGTCGTCGTATCCTCAGTTGCCTGCATATCGTGTCGATCGTTCACCTCCTCGCTATGACATCGTTACCACAGCTTGCGACCAAAAAAGGGCACTGTCCGCTGACGCGGAGAACTCCTGACGTTCGCTCGCCCACTCACAGAAGAGCACGCCACAAGTAGACAAGCCCCAGGAGCACACCCTCGACGATGAACACTCCCGCCACGGCGCGAATCTTGAATCTGCGCCCCACCATCCGGCGGAAGTACTCCTCGGTAACGACCAAGAAGATCAACCAGATGAGCCCGAGGAAGAAGAAACCGAACTTGTCGATTGCGCTGAATGCCCAAGGATTGGCTGTGGACGCCGCTTGCGGCAGGTCTACAAGAAACAGTAGCCGCATCTGCAACATCAGCCAGAGTGCTAGAGCCGCAGAGATCAACCAAAGGCCGTAGACCACGACCACCGACAGAGCCTGTTGCGCCTTGCTATCTGTCTGCATCATCGAGAAGCAATCTCCATTCACACTCCTCGTGAGACGCCGATAGGCACGCTAGCGCTTCATTCTCATCGCATCGGCGACCCATTGGAGAATCGGGTCTGACAACGGCGCCTTGCACACATGCGCCCGCCCTTGGCGAACTCTGTAATGTACGGATGCGCTGCTATCTGTCGGCCACCACTGAGGATTCGAGCTATGGACAGAACACTGTTCATTGTCACACCGGACACATTGGCTATGTCCAGCCTGGGTACAATGGCCACAGTATAGCACATATCACTTCAGGATGTCAACTGACCCGACATTATCATATAAGAACAATCAAAGGTCCGCAAGTACGATCATCCGTATATCTGACTCAAGTCCCATTGGCAGGTACCTGACAGATGCAAAGGCGATCAGCGTAGGTTCAGCCGCAGCGCGCGTTTGCCGGCTGCGATGAACATCTCATCAGCAGGAAGCTCTGCGACGCCGTAGGGGCTGTCGAAGTGGCGAACCCCACGAAGTGGTTCCACTTCGCCATTGCGGAGCAAGTCACCCTGCCAACCGAAGGAGAGTGCATCGCCTCGCAGAGTAGTGTAGTGTGCCCCGAGATCATCGAACGCCAGAGATCGGCCCAGAACAGCCTCCTGGAAGGCCAGAAACGTACCATCCTGAGCAGCCCGCCCCATCTGGCAGAGCCAGACATTGTGCCGTCCATAGGAACGCAGCTCGTAGTGCGCATGCGTTCCCGTCTCCAGCAACACGATACCCCTTGACGCAGTAAGTGCAAGGTAACCATCGTCCTTCTGGGCGAAAGCCCAACCGTCGCGTACTGCATGGGCGTCAAACGCGTGGAGGGGGAAATAGGCGTGAGTGAACCCCATCCAGTCATCCTCAGGCAGTGCGTAGACGGCAATGAGGGCATCCTGCCACTGTGCGATGCGGGGCAGAACACCATTTCCACGCCAGTAGTTGGGCCTCCGGGCAACATCATACGACGAGCAGACGGGGTGATTAGTGAAGACCGTCGCCCCTGGCCCAAGCGTTGCCCGCCAGACGAGCTCACGGCTCCCAGCCTCACCAGGACGGTGATCCTGCACCGAGCTCAGCATATAGTCAGGCGTGCGGTACATCACCTTGTCAATGGGCCTGGCCTCTTGCAGGGCATCGCCCGGCACTGGTGCATGGCGCTCGTGGCTCCACAGTGTCTCAGGTAGATCAGCTGCGATCTCCTGGATCAACTGCGGAAAGCCATACTGGTCCGCGCACGCCAGGCTGACATATCCCGTAGTCTCTTTGTTGAATGTGCCCATGCCCCACATGAGCCGGGAGATGCCCGAAGTTGCCTCAAGCATCCCATGAAGACTCTGCCCAGTCTCCGTAAGGCCGCGGGTTGAGCCAAATACACCCTTGAACGAGTTAAGGGCCAGACTATAGAGCGTCTTGTCCAGCATCGCTGTCGCCAACTCAAACAGCTCGTCGTCCCCGGCGAACTCTGCCAGGTGGATCAGCCCGGCAACGACTGTGGCGAAAACCAGGTCTGAGTCCCAAGCTGCAAAGCCGCCGGCAGCCCGTTGGCGCAGCCACACCAGCGCCAGGCGCTGTCCCCTTTCACAAAGCCAGGCCCCCGTCTCGCCATATGTCGCAAACTCACGATCAGCCAAGCGCTGCCCGGCCAGAACAGCACAGGTATAGCGCAGCAAGCTATCTGCCTCGGTGTCCGGGGAGATGTCACTCCCACTCTCCGAAGCGAGTCTGCCATAGTCATAGCCGAGGATGGTATCTTCGAGCACTGCCTTCATCCCCTCCGGGAACTCCGGTTTCTCACTGAAGCGAATGAGTATTCCCAGAAGCCCGAGAAGCTCGCGCACCGTACCAGGCCCCGCCCCCTTGACACGTTCAGCCGCCCGCAGGATCACCGGCGGCTCGACCACCAGCCACCAGCTCACCGCCATCTTGGCCATCTCGGCATAGATATCGTCTGCATAGCGAGATGCCTGCTTGAGCGCCTCAAAGCGACGCTCAACAAGCTCACCATATGCCACATCAGAGTGATGGTTGTTGTCGAGTCCCCACAACGGCAACGCACGGTATGCCCACATCTGATCGTTGACGTACTCCTCATCGGGCGGTCGAAGGACCGCGTGATAGAGGCGATCTGGGTAGCTGTGAGACTGCCCAAGCGTGGCATCTGTAGGCTTATTCGGCCTTGGTCCTACCTCAGATTCAGCATATGTCTGCCCAGCAGGAGTCTGCAACCTGATCATAAAGCCTCTGGCCCACCGGCCCATGACCGGATCGAAATGCACGTTAATCACGTCATTCCGCTCGAAGACCATCTGATTCAGGTGCGCAGCATCAAAAGTGCGCTCCAACTCACGCCGCCGCCTGAGCGGCGTGATGGTCGTCGGGATGCCGACAGTGGCACCCCGCGGTGCTGTCGGTACCGCAGTCGCTCGCGACGACGTTAGGCGCAGCGCGACGGCCAACGTACAGGCACCAAAGGCCACGCGCTCAAATCGGATCAGGATTGTGTTGCGGCCGGCATTGAACGGGACGACAAAGGATGCACTTTCGGCGCGTGACCCGGAAGGTCGGTGATGACAGACGTGGTGACCATTTACCCAGATGTCGGTGAGTCCATAGGACGTAAGCGCCAAGACCACGTCCTGGGCAGTGGTGAGATCGACTTGTGTAGCAGCCCATGCTCGTAGCAGTTGGCGAGCAGGCGCAATCTCAGTGAAATCGACGAAATGATCCTCCTGAGCGCGGTAGTAGGACCAGGTTCCCTCGTAGTCACCAATGGCAACCTTGTGACCCACAAAGCGGGAATACTCAATGGGCGTCTCGGTGACACCGGAGTCGGTCGCAACGCGGCTAGCGCCATAGTGGATGTCCGTGTCGCCATCTGGCGCGGCGATAGGAATGCGCTGTGGGCCGGCAACGAGCCAGTTGTGGATGTAGCCATCGACGAGGTCGTAGCGGAGATACGAGAGTTCCATTGACGTTTCGCTCCTTTTCGTCCAACACGCCCGTTACCGGGTCGTGGGCGCCAGTGAGTGCA
>JAXDDP010000080.1:0-42742 GCA_034676785.1 Anaerolineae bacterium
TCAAGGAACGATTGGACACGATCCCCGGGGCGGTACCGAATCTCATCGACCTACCACCCGGCTGCAAATTCGCGCCGCGGTGCCTTGCCCGTATCGAACACAACCTCCACATCTGCACTGAGCGGGAACCGAGCCTGATCGAGTACGAGCCGGGCCACAGGGTTCGCTGTTGGCTCTATGAAGACCATGGCACTCAGAGCACAGATGGCACTCAGAGTGCAGGTGCCGCCCAGCGCACAGATGTCGCGCAGAACGAAACGCAGGGGGAAGCATAATGGCCGACGTCAAGGTGACCCAAGAAACTGGCGACGACCTGGTGGTCGTCAAGGATTTGGTGAAGTACTTCCCCATCCGGAGCGGGCTGCTGCAGCGCGTGACCGCACAGGTCAAGGCGATCGATGGCGTGAGCTTCACGATCAAGCGCGGTGAGACGCTGGGCCTCGTGGGTGAGTCGGGGTGCGGCAAGACAACGGTCGGGCGCACACTGCTGCGTCTGATCCCGCACACCGAGGGCTCGGTGCTCTTCGATGGCCGTGATATCTTCCAGCTGGGCGGACGCGACATGAAGGATCTGCGCCGTGAGATGCAGATCGTCTTCCAGGACCCGTTTTCGTCGCTCGATCCACGTATGCCGATTGGGGAGAGCATTATGGAAGGCCTGGTGGTCCATCGCATCGGGACGGCCCAGGAGCGCTGGGAGCGCGTTATCAGCCTGCTGAGGCTCGTGAACATGGAAGATTTCCACGCCAAGCGCTATCCGCACGAGTTCTCGGGTGGACAGCGGCAACGCATTGGCATCGCCCGCGCGTTGGCACTCGATCCCAAGTTCATCGTTGCCGACGAACCGGTATCGGCGCTGGACGTGTCGGTACAAGCACAGGTGCTGAACATCCTGATGGACCTTCAAGAGCAGCTAGGGCTGACCTACCTGTTCATCGCACACAACCTGA
The DNA here is from genome assembly GCA_034676785.1 of Anaerolineae bacterium. Lineage (GTDB taxonomy): Bacteria > Chloroflexota > Anaerolineae > B4-G1 > SLSP01 > PWVB01. The sequence continues at coordinate 951 of JAXDDP010000080.1, forward strand.
GCGTGGTCGAGCACATCAGCACCCGGGTCGCTGTTATGTACCTGGGCAAGATGGCGGAGTTGGCCTCGCGCGACGCGATCTTTGAGAATCCTATGCATCCGTACACGCAGGCGCTGCTGTCGGCGATTCCCATTGCTGACCCGCGGAAGGCCGGATCACGCGCTCGCATCATCCTGGAAGGGGATGTGCCCAGCCCCATCAACCCGCCGCCCGGCTGTCACTTCCATCCGCGCTGCCGCTATGCGATGAAGGGGCTCTGCGACAAGGAAGAGCCCGTCTTCAAGGACTACGGCGATGGTCACTTCGTGGCCTGCTGGCTGGTCGAGAAAGAGAACGGCTGAGGCCGTCCAGGCTAACTCTTGGCCCAGATTCGAGAGACGGGGCGGTGATGCGACTCACCGCCCCGTTGTCGTACCTGTCACAGCGCACGTATTGCTGATGCTTACGCTTCACATTTTGTATGATGCACGTTATAATCACCGTAGGAGGATCGTGAATGTCAGGAAAACGCCCTAGTGCCCTCAATGCATTGGTGGTCCTGCTCATGGTCGCAGGGCTCCTCATCTGGTGGGTAAACACGCTCACCAATGAGGACCCGCTCTGGTTTGTGCGATCCTTCTCCGCCCAGGCTGATTGGATCACGCTCTACTGGGATGGGCAGATGGTGACGACCTTTCCCGGAGACCCGGAGTATGCAACCGTAATGGAGACATTCGCCAGCGCCGCCGAACGGTGGACGGGATACGAAGGGAGCGTTGGTATGTCCGACGAGAGCCTCGCTCTGTTCCGCGCTGAGGGACGATTCCTCGAGCTGCACTACAACGAGCCAGCGCTCATCCACACGCGCCATCTGTTTCCTGAGGCACGCGTCTTCTTCGTTCCCCTATCAGGCACCCATGCAACGTACCGGCGACTGTTTTCTGGACTAGCGGATGTGCCCAGGATTGGTGTTCTGAACCTGAGTGAGGAAGGTTTCGCAGCTCTGTACGATGCCGTGGAGCAAGCCGCAACGCATGCGGGTAACCCAGACTGAGCGAACCCTATGTCGCTTCAGCCACTGACGACTACCACGCGACCGCCAGGAGCGTTTAGCGCGCCCCGGGGAGATTTCGCGCGCCCGCGCATTCTGATCGTTGACGACGAGCCCGAGATGATCCAACTTATCGAAGAGGTGCTGGAACTGATGCCCAGCGAGATCCTCATCGAACACGATGGCGAATCAGCCCTCGGGCTCCTCCAGCGCGAACTGACCAGCGAGCGAACTGTCGACATCGTGCTCCTCGACATTATGATGCCCGGGGAGGATGGCTTCCACACACTGAGCAAGATCAAGGCTGACCCCGATCTGCAACAGATCCCCGTGATCCTCATCACCGGGCTGAATTCCATCGCCGCCAAGACACGGGGCTTGCAGATGGGGGCCGATGACTACGTCATCAAGCCCTTTGACCCACAGGAGCTTCTGGCCAGGGTCGGTGTGGTGGCGCGAATCCGGCGCTCGGAGTTGATGCTCCGGCAACGCAACCAGGAGCTCGCCGCGCTCGACGAGATCAATCGAACGATCTCGTCCAGTCTGAACCTCGATGATGTGCTCACCTCGGCGCTGAACGGCCTTAGCTGCCTCGTGCAGGCCGACGTGCTGGCGGTCATCCTGACAGAGGAAGGATCGGAGGACTGGGTCGTTCGAGCAGCCCGAGGGCCGGTCGGCGTGTGGCTGGAAGGGCGGCTGATCCCTCAGGAAGAGGCCACGCTGCAACAGACCGCCAAGTCGGTGACTTCCGTTCTCAAGCGCCGGGTGACCTCTGGCTTCTGGAACAAGGCGTTGGAGCTGTCGCCGCTGGACGTACTGTGCGTCCCCCTGGCGAAAAGTGGGGAGATGGTGGGTGCCATCGTGGCGATTGGCCGCGCCAACACACTGCGAGAGCAGGACATCGCCCTCACCGAGCACGTCGCGGCTACGGTGGTCATTGCTGTGGAAAAGGCCTGGCTCTTTCACGATCTCGAGGAGTTTGCAGAAGAGGTCGAGCGCTCACAGAACCAGCTCATCCAGGCAGAGAAGATGGCGGCGGTTGGGCGGCTGACGGCTTCTCTGGCCCACGAGATCAACAATCCTCTACAGGCGATCCAGAACAGCCTCCATCTGGCCTCGCACAAGGGGCTGGAGGAACCGCAGAAGCAGCGGTTTCTGGATATGGCCCAGAATGAAGTCAACCACCTGGTACAGATCGTTCACCGGATGCTCGACTTCTACCGGCCTTCTTCGGCGCTGCATTCCCTGGACATCAATGACCCGGTGCAGGATGCGCTAGCAATCGCGAGCAAGCGGTTGCAGCAGTCACGCATTCAGGTAGAATCGCGCCTCACGCCCAATCTGCCGCCCGTACGCGGCACGGCCAACCAGCTCACCCAGGTGTTCTTGAACCTGGTGATCAACGCGATCGAGGCGATGCCCGAGGGTGGCACGCTATGGGTGGGCACAGCCCATCACGCCGAGGCACACCAGGTGGTCGCTGCCTTCAGGGACAGCGGCGAAGGCATCCCCCCGGAGGTCAGAAGCCACCTATTTGAGCCATTCCACACGTCGAAGCCAACCGGAACGGGGTTGGGGCTGGCGATCAGCTACGGGATCATCGAGCGTCACAACGGCACGATCGAGGTCGAGAGCCCCCCAGGCAGTGGGGCCACGTTTATCATCCGTCTCCCAGAGTATCTTGATCCAGAGGACTGAGGCGCAATGGACACCTATGCAAAGATTCTGATTGTGGACGATGAGGCGGCGGAACGGATCACCCTTGGAGAGTTGCTGCGGCTCGAGGGGTACCAGGTCACGCTGGCGGCCACAGGGGAGGAAGCGCTGGCCCTCTCGCGGAGCCAGGTGCCGCCCTTCGACATCGCGATCCTGGATCTGCGATTACCGGGAATCGACGGGCTGCAGGTGCTCGACGGGATCCGGCAGATCTCAGAGGAGACGGTGGTGATCCTGATCACGGGCTACGGCACCTTGGAGACAGCGATCAATGCCCTGCGGAAAGGGGCATATGACTTTCTGCTGAAGCCATGCCCCGTCGATGAGGTGCTGAGTGCCGTACGGCGAGCGCTCTCAGAACTGAAGGCGGGCCGCCATCGCCGCGCGCTGGTGCAGCAGCTCCAGACCACGTTGCAGCAGTTGGTCAAGACCGACAACCTCGATGAGATCGCGGTTACGGCGCCTCCCAACGACGACATCCTGACCGTTGGCGACGTATCGGTCGACAAAGCCAGACACCTGGTCACCTATGACGGCGATCCGGTGGATCTGACCCCGACGGAGTTCAAGCTCCTCGAGTGCCTCATCAACCGCGCCGACCAGGTCTGCTCGCCGCAGGAGCTGGTGAAGTGCGCCCAGGGATATGAGACGGACGCGTGGGGAGCGCGCTCCATCGTGCGCGTTCACATTCGCCGGCTGCGGCGCAAGCTGGAGCCCTCGCCGGAGAACCCCAAGTACATCCTGAATGTTCGCGGCGTCGGCTACGTCTTCACCTCGACGCCCGGGGACAATGTCTGGGCAGACCAAGACGAGGAATGAGCTAAACAAAACGGGGCCGGTCAAGATGACCGGCCCCATCGTTGTGAATGCAGTAGTAGCGTGTCTCAGAGCGCCTAGTGATCAGCCAAGTTGGTTCGTAGTAACCGATTCATCGGTTCTGCGCCGTCCAGTCTGCTGGGCGCACCTGCTGCGGAACCGGAACGACTGAAGTCGCACCTACGAACCCCAGACATCAGCTCAACTGAGCCCTAGTACCAGACCAGGAAGAGCTGCTCGGCCGTCGTATGCGCTCGGCCATAGGTCGCCTCGACCCGCAGAACAACCCATGTCCCGGGCTCGATCCCATCGAGAGGAAGGGTTACCTTCGCACGGCCGCGCACATCGGTCCCCAGAACGCGGTCGAGCTCCGGGAGAACCCCCTGATTCTCGGCGCTTACCGTGAACTTCACCTGAGCATCAGCAAGGGGCTCGTCGTTCCGGGCATCCACGACAGCGACCGTGACTCCCTGGCCCTGACCCACACGTGCAACGGAATGGGTCAAGCCGATCGCCATACGCAGTTCCAGCACGCCCTGCCCGTTATGGCGATAGGAGAGCGACTCCAGGACGCTGGGAGGGAAGGTGCTCCGATGGGCGTTGACGTAGACATCACCCAGATTACCCACAGTGATCCGCCCGGTCTGGGGGTTCCAGATCAGCTTCATCCGCTGGAAGTACTGGACGACCTGCTGGTTCTCGACGAACATCTCGCTGATCGGATACCCAAACAGGTCGACGCCCCCGTGGGAGCGGAAGAAGCGCAGGAACATATAGGTGACTGTATGGCTCGTTTCAGGGAAGTAGACACGGCCGGCTGCACGTGAGGGGCGATCAACGGAGGGCTGTCGCAACCCAAGTTCATCGCCCAGAAGCCCCAACTGCACCTTGTAGGGGTCCTCGTTGATGGCGTGCCATTCCATACGGGCGTTCTGGAAGTACTGCACGAGAATGCCCCGCTCATTGTAGGGCGACGAAATCGGGTAACCGAAGATCTCCAGTCCCCCATTGGCGTCGAAATACTCCAGGAACTCGCCACTGACCCAGAACTCGGTCTCCTCAAAGTAACGGCGATTCGAGTCCGGGGATGGATCCTCAGGTGCCTGACGCGCCATCAAGGGATAGGGAAGCGACAATCCCAAGAGCGCCAGGACAAACGCAATCCAGAGGACAGACACGACACCGTGGAGTCTCGTCTTTGGTCTCATCGTGGAAATTCGCATACCCTATTGTACACAGTTATTTCAGAGAATGCAATAGCCTGCAGTCAGCGATGGTGCCTATTCGCACGTTTTTGCATGATTCATACCGCGCTTTCAGGCTCCTCGGGTGGCAACAGGACCATATAGGGAGGCTCGTCCTTCAGAGCATACGCCACCCAGCGACCTGGCTCAATCTGTACCCACACGTCCTTGCCAGCCAGCCGGCGCACGTCCACCACATCTCCCTCATGCAAGTCGCCCACATCCTTGTAAGTAAGACCGGGCCCGCTGCGCACATTGAGCTTGGGGATGACCACCTGCATCCGCCATCCAGACGCCGCGGTGGCACGGGCTGCGGGGGCAGTGCCTGCATAGGCAAGCAGATCATCATAGGACCCGGCAAACCAATTCAGGTCGGTTGACTTCGAACCCGATCCGGGGACGCTCCCGCTCTGCGAATACTGCCAGAAGCGCCACGTACTCCAGTCTCGGGGTAACAAGGGCTCTGATGTATAGCTGGCGACCCAGAGGTCATAGGTCCGCCACTCCTCCGACGACCGAATGAAGCGATTCCAGTACCAACGTGCCGTGTAGATCATGGGCTTGCGGGCCTCGCGGACCTCGATCTCGCGCAGGCAATCGCGCACGCATTGGGTGATCGTAGAGGGGTCGACGCCATCATCGCGTTCTACGTCGACCACCAATGGCAGATCCGAGATGCGGTCATCGAGCACGTTGAAGAAGGCCGCCATCTGAACTTCGGCGGAGACCTTGGGCGCGATCACGTGATAGGCGGAGACGAGTAGCCCTGCATCACGCGCCCCATCCCAATTGGCAAAGAACCGGGGATCGGTATACGCGTCTCCGATGGTGGCCCGCACGATGGCATAGCGATGCCCTGCAGCAGCGACCTGCTCCCACTGGACTACGCCCTGCCACCGCGATACATCGATGCCTGACACGCGCTCCACGGCGCCATCCCTTCCCGGCCCTTTGGCGAAGGGCCGTCGCCCGCCAATGATCACCCTCGTGCTGTGAACAAGGTTAGATTCCATTATACCTGGTATAGCAAGGGCGCAAGAGCGCATCTCCCGGAGTGACAGGAATAGAGGCGAGCGAGTGAAACGCCCCAAGGCGTTCTGACGCCCCAAGGCGTTCTGACGCCCGTGATCCGCGCTTTGCGCCAGGATTGCGGGGGGTTGAAGCGAAGGGAGTCCCTGATATCATGCGTCCTGGTATCAGCTTGTGAGGAGGAACTATCATGGTACAGAGCAAGGCGACAACGGTGGAGGAGTACCTGGCCGAACTCCCTGAGGAACGGCGCGCCGTGGTAGCGGAGGTCCGCCGGCTGATCCTCGAGCATCTGCCCGACGGGTATCAGGAGCGTATGAACTGGGGAATGATAACCTACGAGATCCCGTTAGCGCGCTATCCCAAGACCTACAACGGGCAGCCGCTCGGGTACATCGCGCTGGCTGCGCAGAAACAGTACTACTCGCTCTACCTGATGGGCGTCTATGGCGACTCCGAACAGGAAAAGGCCCTTAAGCGAGCCTATGCCGAGGCAGGCAAGCGACTCGACATTGGGAAATCCTGCCTGCGGTTCAGAAAGCTGGAGGATCTGTTGGTGGAGCCAATCGCTGAGATCGTGGCCAGCACACCCCCCGAGGCGATGATCGCCCAGTACGAAGCTAGCCGACGCCGATGATCTACACCCGCCGGCGACCCTTGCCCTGCCCTCTACGGCTGACAGCGTCGGAACTGACTCATCTTGCCACGCGTTCAGCGCAACCCTGGCGGGCCATAGGTGTTATAACCATCAACAGGGTGAACTCGGGTCTCTCTGAACCGCGCAGGAGGACATGCTGTGCTCTCGTCGGGAGATCCGATGACTGCTGATGATGAACGCGAACTAGTCGTTCGGGCAAAGACGGAGCCGGAGGCCTTTGGCGAGCTCTATCGGCGCTATGTGGAGCGAATCTATGGCTATCATTATCGCCACACGTCAAATCACGCCGATGCGGAGGATCTGACGTCGCGGACGTTTTTCCGTGCGCTGCGGAGCATGGCGGGCTATCGTGAGACGGGGGCACCGTTCCAGGCCTGGCTCTACCGCATCGCCCACAACCTGCTGGTGAACTGGTACCGCGATCATGGCAACCATCCTACGCTGTCGCTGGATGTCGACGAGCCCGCGACAGAGATCCGGATGACGGCGCTGCAGTCGGCAGCGTTGAACCCCGAAGTGTGGGTAGCAACGGCCGAGAGCCGCGAGATGCTTCGCAGCACCATTGCAGTGCTGCCCGAGGACCGAAAAACACTCATTTTCCTCAAGTTCTTTGAGCAGATGAGCAATGCGGAGATTGCCGAGGTATTGGGCAAGACGGAAGGTGCGATCAAGGCCCTGTACCACCGCACATTGATCCACCTGAGACGCACGATGGAAGCGTTGAACCCTGAGGACGCCGGTGGTCCCAACCGGCAAGGAGCCATGGATGTCGCGGAAGTCCAGTAACAGATACGTCGTGCTTCAAGACTACGTTCCAGTTGCCGAACAGCGTGCGATCGCCCGGGCTGTCATCGCGGCGCTGCCTACCGAGCGTCCTACCCCGGCGTTCGTGGAGCAGCTTGGTCATGATCTGCTCACCGAGGCGCGACAGCGCGGGCTGAGCGCCAACAGGGCCGCACACGTGGTCGGCTGGGTGGCGGGGGGAGTGCTCTCGGTAGTCACCGGGGTGGTGATCTGGCTGCTCGTACAGCGAAACCACGAAGAGCGCGCTCCCAAGCTCACGCTTGCGGGCGCATAGACCCCAAGTGCTGGGCGCTTCAGAAAGCGCTTGGCACTCAGAGCGATCGCAGAGCTGTTAGACAAAGGCTAGTCTGCGGGTATACTTCTCCATAGAAGTCCTCACTCCGGCGGTTCCTGCCAACGCGCCTATCCGGTGATCGTGCCGGCCTGGAAGCCGAGCTAGGGAGATGTGGAGAAGAGCGTCACAGCGGAGACCGGTGATCAACACCCGCAGCAAGCGGTACAGGATGCCGCTGGTGGCCCTGGCCAGCCTCATCTTGGCGCTTGCCTATGGGTGTAGCGGCGCGCCAGGCCCCGAAACCGATGGCACAACGCCCGCCCCTGTGTCCTCCACGCCAGCAGCTACCAACAGGCCCACCGAAAGCGCGATTGCAGAGGTGCCCGCGGCCCCGACCGCTGCCGATCCTGTGGGACCAGCTGCTGAACCATCTACACCCGGCGATCTTTGTGGGATCGGCTCCGAGGAGATCGATGGTGCGCTTATCGCCGATCTGGGGTTCGAAGATGGCACTCAGGTGGCCCCCAACGCGAGCTACCGGGAGACGTGGCGTCTGCGCAACACAGGTGGGTGTACCTGGCCGGAGGGAACGGCGCTGGTGTTCGTCTCAGGCGACCCCATTCCCGGGCCGCAATGGGCTCCCGTGTCCCAGGTCGGGCCCGGCCGGGATGTCGATATCACGATCGAGCTCAGGGCGCCAGCACAGCCAGCCCGGTATGCTAGCTACTGGCGGCTTCAGGCTCCTGGCGGGCAACTCTTCGGTGCGGTAGTCTACTCCGAGATCGTGGTCAGCTCTGACGCCGTGGCACCTGTCTCGATTCCCGAGGTAGGACCCCGACCCTCCCCGACGCGCTGGCCGACCGCGCCGCCAGTGACGTACAGCGTTCCCCTCCTACCCACCCCGCAGGGAACCGAAACTCCCGCTGTGACTGGTCTGCCAACCCTCGACCCACCCCCCAGCGATAGCCCCTGCAGCGCGCCAGATACACGGTTTGGGCCGGCAGTGCGACAGGCGGAGGCCCTGGGCATCAGTCTGCCCTGCCTTCCCGCCAGCGATACCCCAGCCGGGGCTGTCGTGACGGAACAGGGCACCTTCCAAGTGTTCTGGCAGGAGATCGATGGTTCAGATCCCGCGGTACGACTGCGGAGCTTGGTGATCGTCCGCGAGGCCACGCGCACCGTCTATGTCCTGAAAGGGAAGGACGCGGCGACCTACCAGGCCGAGGCCCGCGCCTATGACGATACGTGGTCAGCGGAGATGCCCGAGCAGCCAGAGGCGTGCGCACCACTGGTGCCACCGCCAGGGCACACGATGCCCAGCCGGTGTATCGGGTGGCTGTGGTGCGACCAGAGCCTGTGGAACTCGGTCGGCTGGCCTCAGGACGAAGCCGAGACGGTCACGCTCGTGGCTCAGGGAGAGCGCAACCAACTGCTCCTGCAAATCATCAGTCAGACGGCAGGGACCTATCTGGTCGCGATCGACCTTGACGCCCGGGCCGCTACGGTCTACCAGGCGCGCTAGCCTGCTAAGCCTTCGACGACATCCTGAAGTCGAGGAACGCGGGCACAGGGTAATCGCGGCGCACACGCTCCAGCGCCTCGGACGCTGGCAGCGCTTTGCCCTCTTCGGTGCGACGTAGGCGACTGACGTGGTAGTCGATCCAGAGCTGTGAGAGCGAGCGCTCGCCCTCACGCAGGTCATCGACCACCAGACTGCCATCGAACAGCGGCTCGACCCGCTCCAGATCACCCGTCTCCAGGGCCGCCTGGCCCTCGAGCAAGCGGATACGCCCCGCTGTTCGCACAGCATCGGGCAGTCCGACCAGCAAATCCAGCCAGGTCTGCGCGTGGCCCATCGCGATGAGCTTCTGCCCGGCCTCGACCGCCAGCGGCAACAGGGCGGGCTGCATCTCGAGAGCCTGAGTATAGCGCTCGAGGGCAACTTCGAAACGCCCCTCTTCCCAGGCAGCAAAGGCCAGGTTCCGGGCAGCCCACGCGTTGGCCGTGCAAGCCATCGAGAGGCGCCAAGCCTCCTGCGCGCCCATCCGATCGCCCGCCGCATAGCGCAGCACGCCGAGGTGCAACAGGGCCCACCAACGCGATCCGTGGTCCGGTTCGTCGACGACAAAGCGTTCCAGGCGCCCGGCCCACTGAGGCTGGACACAGTAGCCGGTTGGGCTATCCAGCGGGCTGAGCGCAGGGAGGGTGCCGGACTGCAGCAACGCCACCCACGGCTGTTGCGCCGCGCTGAGCGAGTCATCATCGAACGCCAAGGCCGTGGCGAAGGGCGGCTCGCCGGAGGCCTCACGCCGCACCCGCTCCAGGGCACCCCACCCCGACCCGCGTTGGAGCAGGGTAACCGCCTGGCTCCCTTCGGGCGAGTCGAGCCAGCCGGTGCAGCGGGCTAACTCCGCGTCGAGTGAGGCTCGGGGGATCAGCTCCTCAAGACGCAGACCGACGTCGGCGACCGCGGCCTGCCAATCCGGACCGTGGACGGCGGACGGATCGGCATCCATCAGGCCATAAGCTTCGAGCCAGGTCCACTCGGCCCCGGGCGGCATAGGGAGGTGCTCCAACTGCGTCCGCGCCAGCCCAGCCTGGATCTCGATGTAGGCACGTCCCGGCTCGGACAGAAAAGTCTGCCAGCGACGCCCGCCATCGCCCATGCCCCAGACGAAGAGCTTGCGGCCCTGAAGCAGCGACGTCGAGACCTGGACCAGGCCCTTTCCGGTCTCGTCGAGCGCCGTCACCCACGGGCGCGTGCCGGGCACATCGATGTGGAAGAAGAAATCGGCGGCCTTGCCGATGTTGGTCGGATAAGAGACATCCACACCCTCGATCTCGGGAACCGCGACGCGTGCCAGCCCACCGCCACCATAGCCAAAGCTGTAGGCCGACGCGGCGGGGACGATCACGCGCGTGGAGGGCATCTCGGGCACGGCGATGTTGGACCACCAGTACATCGGCACCGTCTCGGCATGGGGATTGACGATCCGCACCCGGACGAAGAGGACCGGCGAACCATCGGGCAGATAGGCGTCGATCTGGAAGGGGACCTGGCGAATGCGCTCCCACTCGTAGAGGCGCAAGACAGGGACACCTTCGGGGCTCACGAGCCGCGCCGCAAAGAGGGGGGAGCAGGTGAACGGTGAGTGGCCCGTGGTGCCGATGTTCCACTCGACGCCGCCGCTGAACCACGCATTGCGCAAGGCCAGGTTGGCCGGCTGGAAGACGGGGTTGCAGTCGAGAAGCTCACGCCTTGTAGGCTTGTGGACAAGCGACCAGAGACGCCCACCGAGTTCCAGCAGGAAGGTGGCGCGGAGGATCTCGTTCTCCAGGATCGCGACACGGAATTGACGCGGGGTGCGAACCCGGTTGTAGCCATCCTGCATCGTGTAGGGTAGGACGTTGGGGACACGCCCGTAGACAATGTTGCGGAGCATCTCCTCAGGGATGCCGGAGGAGGCGTTATCGACCACGTGTAAATCACGTCCAACACCGAGAGGGGGCAACGGGTTCTCGGGGCCAAGATCAGCCCCGGGCCTTACGAACGTTTCAATGCGCAGATCGGACATGGGTGCTCCTGGCGATCACGGATAGGTCCAGGCCTCGGAATCCGGAAGAAGGCGGTTGTTGTCAGCGTCCCAGTCGCTTTCGACGGTCTCGGGGACCTGGCGCGGGCGGATGACACAACGGCTGCAGGGTGGGAAGCCCGCTTTGCCATGGGCCAGGATGCGCGCCACGACCTCATAGCAATCCCGAAGGCGATAGAGCGTCGCGCGGCAGCGACCGATTGTGGCCACCCGCGCGAGATCGGCCATCTCATCAGCATAACGGTTGCTGTCGGTGAAGGGGCAGGTCCCGCCACGCCACGCCCAGGTCCGCCCCATGACCCGCCGCCCGCCGGGCAGGACGACGGGATAGGCCTCGGTACGCAGGCCCAGGCAAGGGGCACCAGTGGTCATCTCGACGACGTGGTGGAACGTGTTGGACGTGTAGCCGACGCCGAGGAGCAGGCAGTAACCGTCATCGGCGAGCAGGAGTCCCAGGGGCGAGTCGTGGCCCATCGTGAGCGTCCGGTGGTGGTTCGCGGTGTAGCGCTCGGCATGGCGCCCCCACGCAGCAAACGCGTGCGTCGGGTTGAGGCTCCGGGCGACGCCGGGCATGCGCCAGAAAGCGTCGGGGATCGCGCCGTTCGTGGTGGGCGTCTCACCAGGATGAAAGTAACCTGGCCCCGACGGCTCGAAGGGTGCGCCGTGGTTGAAACTGGGCAACATGAGCGTGCCCGCGGACGTCAGCACCTCCATCAGGGCGTGAATGACGGCAACAGGCCCCCCCATCACGTGGCCAAAGCTGCGCAACGAAGAATGGACCTGCAGGCCCATCCCCGTCGTCAGCCCAAGACCGCGGAAAGCGTGAACCAGATCGGCCTGGGTGAGGCCAGAAGAAGGATCAGGGGTCGACGTCATATGGCCTCACTGTCCGTAGACATTGGTGTAGCGATCGTGCAACTTGGCGACATCCTCAGCCGGGATCTCAACGGGGTCGCCCACCTGGAGCGCCAGCCAGACCGTCCTGGCGACATCCTCGGTCATGACCGCGGCCTTGACCGCGGCCTCGGCATTCGCGCCAACGGTAAAGACGCCGTGGTTCTTGAGCAGGACCGCACACGAAGAGCCGATGGCATCAAGCACCACTTTGCCGATCGCCTCGCTACCGATCAGGGCAAAGTCGCCACAGGGGATTGGGCCGCCGAACTCATCGGCCATCGCCGTGAGGACCACGGGGATGGACTTTCCGACGGCGGCAAAGGCCGTGGCATAGGGTGAATGCGTGTGGACGATACCGCCCACATCGGAGCGATGGCGGTAGATGTAGAGGTGGCTGGCCGTATCCGACGAGGGTTTGAGCGTCCCCTCGACGACGGTACCGTCCAGATCGAGGACGACCATATGCTCGGGCCGCAGTGCCTCGTAACGAATGCCCGAAGGCTTGATGATGACATAGCCGGTCTCCGGATCGCGGGCGCTGACGTTGCCGCCAGTCCAGCGAACCAGGTCATTCCTGGGCAACTCCAGGTGGAGCTGCCAGAGCTCCTCACGCAGGGATTCTAACATCAGCACTCCGGGATAGGTGATCAGGGAAATGAACGGTCACCCCTGGGCAGCAAGGCGCATCTGCTTCAGGCGTTTCATAACATCGTTGGCGCCACGGCCAAAGGTGTCGTGCAGGAGCACGTACTCCTGGTAGAGCTGGTCGTAAACCGCAGTGTGCTCCGGGATGGGCGTGAAGACCTCCTCGCGCAATCGGGACATCGCGGCGCTGGCCTCCTCGATGGTATCGTAGCCGCCCGCGGCCTTGCCGGCAGCAACGGCGCCGAACATCGCGGAACCCAGAGCCGGCGTCTGTGCGGCGGCAGCGATCTTGATCTCACGCCCGGTGACATCGGCGTAGATCTGCATCAGGAGCTTGTTGCGGTCGGGTAGCCCGCCGGTAGCCACGATCTCGTCAACGGCCACGCCGCTCTTCTCGAAGGTCTCGATGATCATGCGCGTGCCATAGGCGGTGGCCTCAATGAGGGCGCGGTAAATCTCCTCAGGCTTGGTCGCGAGCGTGGCGCCAATGAGCAAGCCGGTGAGATCGACATCGACGAGGACGCTACGGTTGCCGTTCCACCAGTCGAGCGCGATCAGGCCGTGCTCGCCGGGCTTCTGGCGCGCGGCCTTGGCCTCGAGGAGCTCATGGACCGAGAGCGCCTTATCGGCAGCCTCGCGAGCATAGGACGCGGGAACGCAGTTCTCGACAAACCAGGCGAAGTGATCGCCCACACAGGACTGCCCGGCCTCGTAGCCGAAGTAACCAGGAATGATACCACCGGCGACGTAGCCGCACATCCCCAGAACCGTGTGCTCTACCTTGCTGAGGACGAGATGGCAGTTGGAGGTCCCCATGATGATGACCATACGTCCGGGCTCGGTGACGGTCGCGGCAGGAACGGAGACGTGGGCATCGACGTTGCCGACGGCGACAGCGGTGCCGGGCTTGAGGCCGGTCCAGGCAGCGGCGGCCTCGGTGAGGCCGCCGGCCTTATCGCCGAGATACTGGATGGCATGCGACATCTTCTCGTCGACAACGTTCTCCAGACGGGGGTCGAGCGCCTTGAGGAAGTCCTTCGAAGGGAAGCCATCGCTCGCAGACCAGATGGCCTTGTAACCGGCGGTGCAATTGTTGCGCGTCTCGTTGCCCGTCATCTGCCAGATGATCCAATCGGCGCCTTCGATGAAGCGATCGGCGGCGGCGTACACATCGGGAGCTTCATCGAGGGTCTGCCAAACCTTGGGGAAGAACCACTCCGAGCTGATCTTGCCGCCATAGCGATCGAGCCAGGCCTCGTTGCGCTCGCGAGCGATCTCGTTGAGGCGGTTGGCCTCGGGCTGGGCAGCGTGATGCTTCCAGAGCTTGACCCAGGCATGGGGATTGGCGCGCCATTCGGGCAGGAAGCAGAGTGGTGTGCCGTCGGCCTTGGTGGCGACGACGGTACAGGCCGTGAAGTCAACGCCCACGCCGATGACATCGGCCGGATCGACTCCACTCTCCTGGAGCACAGCGGGGACAGCGCGTTTGAGAACCTCGAGGTAATCGTTGGGGTCCTGCAAGGCCCAATCGGGTTCCAGGCGCTGCCCGGTTTCGGGCAAAGTCTCATCGATGACGCCGTTGGCATAGGGATGGACGGCCATCGCGATGATGCTGCCATCGGCCACATCCACCAGGACAGCGCGCCCCGACTCCGTGCCGTAGTCGACCCCGATCGCGTATTTCTTGGTACCCATGGAAGGTCCTCCGTGTCGTTCGTATGGTGTAGGGCCATTATAGGCACAATCGCAGGGTCCGAAAACCCTGCGAGGGAGCAGAAGCATGCTGCCCGACGAGGGCCCTCGATGGTATAATCGCGGGAGAACCAGGATTCAAGGAGGCGGCGTGGCAGAGCGCGGACGGATGGTCTTCCCCTTTACGGCGATTGTGAATCAGGAGCGGATGAAACGGGCGCTGATCCTGAACGCCATCAACTTCCGCATCGGCGGGGTGCTGATCCGCGGGGAGCGCGGCACCGCAAAGTCGACGGTCGCACGCGGCCTGGCGGCGCTCTTGCCGGGGATCAGGGTCGTTGCCGATCACGCATTCAACTGTGACCCGGACCAACCGGCAACGTGGTGCACGAGCTGCCGGACGCGTGTCGAACAAGGCGAAACGCTGACGGCGACGACGCGGCAGGTCCCCTTTGTCGAACTGCCAGTTGGCGCGACCGAAGATCGTGTCGTGGGCACACTGGATATCGAGCGGGCGATCCAAAAGGGAGAGCGGCGCTTCGAGCCGGGCGTGCTGGCGGCAGCCAACCGCGGCATCCTGTATGTGGATGAGGTGAACCTGCTCGACGACCACATCGTGGACGTGTTGCTCGACGCGGCGGCAATGGGTGTGAACACGGTCGAGCGCGAGGGGATCTCGTTCCAGCACCCGGCCCGGTTCATCCTCGTGGGGACGATGAACCCTGAGGAGGGCGACCTGCGCCCGCAGCTCCTGGATCGCTTCGCACTGTGTGTCGACGTGACAGGTGTCCACGATGCCAATGCGCGGATGGACATTATGGAACGCAACCTGGCCTACGAACAGGATGGCGAGGCTTTCTGTGAGGAGTGGGCGCCGCAGGAGCAGGTGCTCGCGGCACGCATCGAGGCTGCGCGACGACTGTTGCCCGAGGTGCGCTACACCCGCGCCGATATGGCGACGATCGCCGAGATGATGGCTGGATTGGGGGTCGATGGGCACCGCGGGGATCTGGTGATCCTCAAGACCGCCGTAGCGCATGCGGCGTGGGAGGAGCGCCGGCGGCTCACCGACCGGGATATCATCGTGGCGGCCGAGTTGGCGTTACCCCATCGCCTCAAGCGCCGTCCGTTCGATGAGGTGCAGACCTCGATCGAGCAGCTTGACAAGATGGTGGCGATGGCGCGCGAGCACGCCGAAGAGGCGCAGTCAAAGGACCGGCAGGCTGCGGTCGATGGCGACATCACGGGAAAGAGCCGCGAAAAAAAAGCGTAGAGGTTGAGCCGGGCGACGAGGAGGTCGACACCTCCGGCCCGACTCAACCACAACCCTACGAGCAGGATGGATCACCGGAACCCAACCCGCAGTGGCCCACCGATGGGAAGTGGTGGGAGGGCGGAAAGTTCATCAATCCTGGCGAGATCTTCCAGGCGCGCCGGCTGGAGACCCCCCAGGACCGCCAGGTGCGATCACTCGGCGGCAGGCGCAGCCGGACCCGGACGACGCGCAAGCGTGGACGCTACTCGGGGTTTGAATCCTCGCCAAGCGATGCCTCGGATCTGGCCTTCGACGCGACGCTCCGCGCAGCGGCGCCCTTTCAGCAATCCCGTGAGCACGACCAACGCGCCCTCCTGGAACGCAAGATCCCAAGCAGAGGCGACGCCACCTCCCCCGCGTTGCACCTCAGACCCGAGGACTATCAGAAGAAGGTGCGCGTGCGCCGGGCCGCCAACCTGATCATCTTTGTGGTGGATGCGTCGTGGTCGATGGCGGTATCGGAGCGGATGGAGGCGACCAAGGGGGCGGTTCTCGCGCTGCTCACGGATGCCTACCAGCGCCGCGACCGGGTGGGGATGATCGTGTTCCAGAAGGATCGCGCCACGTTGGTATTGCCACCAACGAACAGCGTAGAGCTGGCACAGAAGATGCTCGTGGCACTGCCCGTGGGGGGCAAGACGCCGCTAGCTGCCGGGCTGTGGCTGGCCTATGTGACCATCGAGCGTGAGGTGCGGCGGGTACCGGAGATGGTGCCGCTGCTGGTGATTCTGACCGATGGAGCGGGTAACGTCTCGATGGGCGATCTACCGCCGCAGCTCGAAGCGTATCACATTGCGGAGCAGATCCGCGATGAGAAGCTAGGACAGACGCCAATCCGCTCGATCGTGATCAACATGGAGAGCGCTGACTACGACAAGGGTCTTGCCCAGGCGTTGGCCGATCACCTGGGGGGTGTATGCTACAACCTCGCCTCGCTGCAGGCCCACTCGCTGCTGGCAGTGGTGCGGGACGAATTGGCGACGTAGGGCAGCCGCGGGTGAGATAGCGCCCCCTCCAGATCATGGAGGGCGTCTGGGATGACTGATCTATGGCCCTGTGGAGGGATGATGCTGGCTGTGCAGATCGCAGAGAGACTACTCGCGAGAGGCTGGCGGCTTGCGGTCGCCGAGTCCGCGACGGGAGGGTTGTTGGGACACTGGATCACGCGGGTGCCGGGGAGTTCCGCCTACTTCTGGGGCGGCGTGATCGCCTATTCGAATGAGGTCAAGCTCAAGTTGTTGGGTGTGCGTCAGGAGAGCCTGGACCAGGCAGGGGCTGTGAGCCACCAGGTAGCCCTGGAGATGGCACGAGGAGCGTGTCGCACCACGGGCGTTGAGGTGGCGCTGAGTATTACAGGAGTCGCCGGGCCCACCGGGGCAACCGCGTACAAGCCACTGGGGCTCTATTACATTGGGCTCGCGACGCCACAGGAGTGCTGGAGCTGGCGGCACGATTTCCGCGGCGAGCGGGAACAGAACAACGAGAGCGCCGCTCGAGCGGCGCTCTTGCACTTGCTGGAGATGCTGGGGCAAGGCCGTCATCAGAATGACGGCCATCAGGTAGGCTGATGGACGTCATGGGGCTGACGGAGATCAGTCGCTGGTAGGCTCGGTGTCCGAAGCCTCGTGCCGCCCGACCTCGGCAATCAGGTTCTCGAGGCCGGCGCGAATCTGCTTGACAGCCTTCTGGCCAAGGCGATTGTAGAAGGTCTGCACCAGCTCCTGGGACGTCTGCACCAGGCCGAGGCCGTTTCCGCCCTTGTGGGCCAACGTGCGTGCCGCCCGGCGCATCACGCGCATGAACTCGCGTTGGGGCTCGATCTCCCCGACAGGAATCACAGGGCCTCCCCGGCCAGCCACGATCTCTCGAAGCTCGTGCCGGTGCGAGAGCGTAGTCATCGTGTTGAGCCACGCCTTGGAATCGGGCGTGCTATCCATCAGGGGTACCGCATCAGCCACCACCGTATCGCCGGCGATGAGAAGTCCTTCACCCTTGACCTCGATCCAGAGGCTTCCCGGCGCAGCGCCATGGATAGCGTGTAGCAGCAGGACACGATCGGGAGCATAGAGCGCGATGGCATCGTCGAATACGAACTCCGGCTTTCGGGGCAGCGGGTTCTCGCATGCAGCCATCACATCGGGGAAGGCCCGCGCGAGGTCATCCATCAACTCGCGACGTGCGCGTTCCTCATCGTACGCCTGGAGGGCCCGGCGGGTCGCGGTTGTTGCCACGATGGGAACCATCGCGGCCTCCTGCTGCGACCCCATCACCGTGGAAAACTGACGCTCACGGCGGGCATCGGTCAGGATGATAGCTCGGAGCTGACCCAGCATGGCCCGCGCCTGCGCGATCCAATCGAGGGCGTGCATCGGGTTGGGCGGCAGGTCGACCAGAATCCCTCCCCGCGCGGTCCCGATCAGCACCAAGTTGTAGGGAGCAACCGAAGATTCCACAAACAGGCCGTGCGCGATTTCCTTCATCGGTACCTCCACCTTTGCCTCTTAGGGCACACGAACAGCTCCCCACCATTGGCGTGTGAGAAGCTTATAACACGATCTCAGTGTATCTAGCTGCTCTCTGAGTCACGTGCCTCACACCTGCGCCGCACGCTGCAGAGCTGCACGAAGTGTGTCGGGTGAATGTGACGACGTTCCCCCCTGGGCCAACGTCGCAGACCCACCGCCACGGCCACCGAGCTCATCGAGGGCAGAGCGCAGGATGGCACCGGCGTGGAATTTGCCCAGATCATCGCTGCGAGCGACGAGAAGGCGCCCCGCGCCAGCCTCCGTGACGGCAAACAGAAGCAGGGCACCGCTCCGATCACGCAGGCGCCCGGCGAGGGCGCGAACCTCGGCAAAGTCCCGATCAACCCAGTGGGCAACGATCGTGCGCACCCCATCCACAGCAAGGGCGCTGTTCCACAGCTTCTCGGCCTCATCATCCAGCGCGGTCTCGCGGAGCCGGCGCACGTCACGGCGAAGCGCTTTGGCTTCATCCTCGAGGCGCGTGATCGCAGGAACGAGATCATCGGGTCCAACCGAAAGTGCAAGGCTTGCTGACTGCAGGGTGTGCAGCGAGGTCTGGTAATGGCGCAGCGCTCGCCCACCGCAGACAAAGCCGACCCGAGTTCCACCCTTGTAGCGCTCGAGCGACGTAATCTTGATAAGCCCAACCTCCCCTGTGGCGCCGACATGGGTCCCACCGCAGGCTGAAGCATCGTAGCCCTCAACCCAGATCACGCGGACCTCGCCCTCGACCGCGGGCGGTTTGCGCAGCGGGATGGCGGAGACCTCTTCTTCGTCGACGGCCATCACGTTGATGGGGCGGTTCTGCCAGACGAGGGCATTGACCGCGGCCTCGACGGCAAAGGCCATATCCCAGCTAAGTTCAGGAGAACCGACGCCACCGATGTCGAGGTCGATGGTGCTCGCAGCGACACCCAGATGAAAGCCGATGGTATGGGCCGCGTAGGCATCCTCAAAGGCAGCTGATAGGAGGTGCTGGCCGGTATGTTGCTGCATGTGATCGAAGCGTCGCTGCCAGTCGATCAGTCCGCAGACGGTCTGCCCGACCGCAAGCCCAGGCGTCTCCAGCAGATGCCAGACCTCGCCCGTGGTATCTTCGAGGACCTCGACCACGGGGATCCCCTCCAGGGTACCTGTGTCATACGGCTGGCCGCCCGAGGTCGGATAGAAGGCCGTCCGATCGAGGCAGACTGCGGGATGCTCAGCGCCATCCTCACCAGAAAGCGCGCGCATGTCCCTGACAGTGGCCCGGAACTCCCGCAGCGTTGCGTCGGTATAGTAGAGCCGAACCGTTCGGCCGGACGGCCCGGTCTTCGGGGGGTTCGAAGGCATCACAGGTGGGTCTCCTGATGGAAGACGGCGCTCTTGGGGAGCACCCTGGGGATCGTGAAGGTGAAAGAGGCCCCGGCACCGGGCGCGCTGTCGAGCCAGATTCGCCCACCGTGGGCAGTCACAGCCAATTTGCAGAAGGCTAGCCCAACCCCGGCGCCCTTGGCGCGCTGGCCATCGCCCCGCACGTAGAGGTCGAAGATTGCCGAGTGCTCCTCCAGGGGAATGCCTGGCCCGTTATCGGAGACGGTGAACCGAAAGGCCTCAGCGTCTGCACCCACAACCAGCAGGATCTCGCCACCCTCCTGAACGAACTTCACCGCGTTGGCAAGTAGGTTGGAAAGGACCCGGCTCAATAAGTCACGATCTCCTTGCAGCGGCGGCAGGTCGGGCTGGAGAGAAGTGCTCACGGTTTGACTTCGCCGTGAGGCCGAGGACCCAATCGCCTCGACGACCTCGCTGACCATCTGCGGCACATCGATGGCGGATACGGCCAGGGGGTGTTTCCGGGCCTGTAATCGCGCCGAGTCAAGGATATCGTTGACCAGCTGCTCCATACGGCGGGCGCTCCGCAGGCCGATCTCCAGGATCTGCAGCACCGGGATGGTTAGGTCCTGTTCGCGCCATGCCGAGAGAACAAGGTCGAGGCTATTGAGGATGTTACCAAGGGGCACGCGCAGGTCGTGGACGACCATAGCCACGAGGTCCTGCCGCGCGCGCTCCAGCCTGATCCGATCGGTGACATCGTGCGCCACCCAGAGGTACTCGGCTGCAACATCGGTCTCAGAGCGTGCCGGAAGGCGAGAGAGCTGAATCTCCATAACACGCAATGGCGCGGAGGCGCGGTCAGCCGTACCGGCTACCGACGCACTGAAAGGGTTCGCTTCCCACATCACGACGGCTCCCCTGTCAGCGCGACTGATGGACTCCGCCCAAGACTCGCTGGCAAAGCCCAACACATCCAGATCCAGGACATCGGGGGCACCTTCCCCGAGATCGAGAAGCGCACGCGCCGCCGAATTGGCAAGCAGGATGCGGGCCGTACCATCCAGTACCAGCAGGGCATCGGGATTGGCGTCAAAGAGCGTGTGGTAGCGACCCTCGGCTGTGTTCATCTGATAACTCTCCCTCAAACGGCAAATCCCGTTGCCTGGCGTACAGTGGAGACCGCGCTCAAGCGGTATCGAACTGCACGACCTCCTTACCACTAAGACGCTCCAGGATGCGGTCAGCGACCAAGGCCAGATGTTCGGTATTCGCGACGAAGTCCAACCGGTCGGCAGGAACGGTCAAGACAGGACAGAGTGAGAAGTGCTGGAACCAGTCTTCGTAGAGGCGGTTCAGTTGCTCCAGATAGGCATCGCTGATCTGGCGTTCGTAGGTCCGGCCACGTTGGCGGATGCGGCCCTGCAAGACAGGCACGGAGGCGCGCAGATAGATCACCAGGTTCGGCGGAGGCAAGATCGAGATTACGGCCCGGTAAAGCTCGGTGTAGGTGGCATAGTCGCGCTCGTTCATCGAGCCCTGCATGTAGAGGTTACGGGCGAAGATCTCGGCATCCTCGTACACGGTGCGATCCTGGATCACCGAATTGGGACGGTCCAGAAGCTGCCGGTGATGCAGCAGTCGCCGCGCCATGAAAAAGACCTGCGAATGGAAACTCCACTTTTCCATATCGGCATAGAAGTCGGCAAGGTAGGGATTGTCACTCACGCCCTCGAGGAACGGTTCCCAGCGCAGGCGCTGGCTCAGCAGCGACGTGAGCGTCGACTTGCCGACACCGATATTACCCGCAACGGCGATAAAGTATTTGGTCACAGCGGCCCTCCCAGATGCACCAGTCGCCTGCCCTCCGCGTGGATCAGATAGGCCCAGCCATGGTTGGTCGTCATAGCCCGGGATCGTCCGAGCCATCGCCCCCCGCCTGTACATCGAGATGCTGGGCCATCGCGCCCAGAGCGCGACCGGCATCCTGTAGAGCTTCGCGGAGCGACACGGAGCTGTCTCCAACATCAGGGGCGGTGAACTGGGAGAGCGCACCACCGATGCGCCCAACAGCCTCGGCCAGGGACAGGAACTCCCCCAGGGCCTCCGGTCGCGGCCCGGGCAGGGGCACGCCGGCCTGCCCTCCCACAGCGCTCTGCGTGGCAGCAAGGTCACGCGCAGGCCGCAGTGGCGCCACCGGGGCGCTGATCTCTCGAATCCTGGGCAATGGCGGCTGGCGAACACCTGCCAACGTCGCACGGATGCGCTGCTCGATCACGTCGAGGTCCTCAGGGTTGCGCACAAAGTCCATCGCATCCGACTCGATTACGAGGAGCGGTGTGGCAGTATAGCTGGAAAACAATCGCTCGTATTCGGTCCGCAGTGCCGCGATGTAGTCGCGGTCCATCTGGCGCTCGTAAGTGCGGTCACGCATCGCGATGCGCGCCATGAGCGTGTCGAGGTGGGCCCGCAAATAGACGACGAGATCCGGCGGCTGCACCTTCTCAGCAAGCGCTGCGTAAAGGCGGTCGTACATCCCCAGCTCATCTACCCCGGCAATGTTGAGGTGGGCAAAGAGCCGGTCCTTCTCAAAGACATAGTCAGCCAGCAACGCGCCCTGGCGGAGCCGCTCGGGGGCGACCTGCTGCTGACGATAGCGGCTCAAAAGGAAGAAGAGTTGGGTCTGGAAGGCATAGCGTGCTCGATCGCCGTAGAAGTCGGAGAGGAAGGGATTCTCATCGAAGGCCTCAAGGATGGTGTTGGACTGAAAGCGGGGTTGGAGCAAACGCGCAAGCGTGGTCTTTCCAACGCCAATGACGCCCTCGATCGCGATGTACGGATGGTCGTGGCTATCCATCAAGCCCAGCAACCTGTCCCTTCAGGGCCTGCGCCCGTGAGATTGATCTAGGACAGAGGATACCCCGGGAGACGGCGATGTCAACAGAGCGGAGCCCCCCTTTGTGTTTCCCCCCAGCCGTCGGAACGGCTGGGGGGAAAGCAGAGGTCCAGGCCCGCCCTCTGGTGTCGGCGCCGGGGCGCGGCTGGGAAGGGGCTCAGGTGTTGGGCTGCGCAGCGGCGGCACCGGCGAGATAGCCAGTGCTGAAAGCCGCCTGCAAGTTGAAGCCGCCAGTGTCGGCGGCGAGGTCGAGGAGCTCACCCACGATGTAGAGACCGCGTACCTTGCGCGACTCGAAGGTCACGGGATCGACCTCCTTGAGCGAGACGCCACCTGCGGTGACCATGCCGGCGGCGATGGGAAGGGAGCCCGTGAGAGTCCAGCGGAAGTCTTTGAGCAGGCGGACAAGGTCAGTGCGCTCGTCGGCGCGGATGCGGTGGACGTGGCGCTCCGGCTCGATGGGGCTGAGGCCGGCAAGCACATCGGCCAGCGTCGCTGGGACCCATCCCTGGAGAAGCGTCGACAGCTGCTGGTGTGGATGGGCCTCGAACTCCCGCTGGAGGCGGGCATGGACCTCCTCCTCGGTCATTCCCGGTTTCAGATCAATGGACAGGAACACCTCATATCCGGCACGCAACGCATCGACGATAACCATGGAGGCCGAAAGGATCAGGGGGCCGGAGACGCCAAAGTGGGTAAAGAGCAGCTCGCCGGTGTCGGGCAGCGGATAGGGGATGCGGAGCTTCGTCTCGCGGTCAGCAGCGCGCTTCCAGAAGGTACAACTGACGTTACGTAAGCTGACGCCCTGCAACGCCTTGGCCGTGGCGCGCTCCGCGACAGTAAGCGGCACAAGCGCCGCCCGAAGCGGTTCAATGGTGTGTCCCAGTGTCTGCGCAATGACATAGCCATACCCCGTCGACCCCGTATCAGGCCACGAGGCGCCGCCCGTCGCCAGGATGACGGCATCTGCCGGGAGATGCGCACCGCGCGAGACGTCCACGCCAGCCGCCCGGCCACCGGAAGTCGAGACCGCATTGACCTCGGTCTGGTAGCGCACCTGAGCCCCGTGGTCGACAGCATAGCGAAGGAGAGCGTCGCGCACGTCAGAGGCCTGGCCCGAAGTCGGGAAGATGCGCCCACCACGCTCGGTCTGCGTCTCGACCCCGTAACGACCCAGGAGCGCAAGCAACTCATCGCGGAAGAAGCGGTGGAACGCATTGGTCAGGAAGCGTCCCTTGGGACCGTAATAGGAAAGGAACTCGGCCAGGGGAGCGGCATTGGTGATGTTGCAGCGCGACTTGCCACTGATGAGGATCTTCTTGCCGGCCTCGGCCATCTTATCGAGCAGCAGCACCTGGGCACCGAGCTCGGCGGCTCGCCCTGCGGCGATGAGGCCGGATGCGCCGGCGCCAACGACGATAACGCGCCTAGCCATGGGTCACCAGGCCCAAGAGGATGATCCGCAGCGGCGCGGCTGCGTCGACGTTCTCGACATCGAAGAGCTCTGCCTCTGCGATAAGCGCGGCGTCACCCGGACGCAGGGGACGTACGATGATTGGGCTACCGGGCGTCGGGCGGTGCCTGAGCATGCCACGGCCCTCGATGACGACGAGGAGGGTATCGAGGCCCGGATGGGCTTCGTGCACGGTACCAGCTGCGGGGTCAAGGGTAAGGTCCTGAAGGTGACCGAAGGTGCGACCCGACAGAAGCCCCTCCTGAGTGCCAGGGGTCTCACTGAAGAGCCAGCGAACAACCATCTCGCCCTGCGCGGGCTTGCCAGCAACACTCATTGAAGCCGCACCCAATTCTGGCGTACAGCGCACGCTCTTGATGGCCGGAGCGCGCTTGAAGACGACACCCGACACACGATCATGGGGGGAGCGGTTGATATTCGCCCATCCGTCGCCGTTGGAGAAGCGCTCGGCAGGGATCGGGTCGGGCAACCACGGTTGTTCGTCGACACCCTCACTCTGAGACGCCGCATCCAGGGTGCTCGAGATCTCTTTGGGGCCAGAGGCTATAGGTTCGGAAGGCATAGTCTGTAATTCGTCCATAGGCCTAGGCCGCCTGGCGGTCGCGCAACATGCCGCCCTTTTTGCGATGATAGACCGCGACGACCTCTGCCATGATCGAGAGTGCGATGAAGGCTGGGGTCTTGCCCCCGATATCGAGGCCCACCGGGCCATGAATCCGCGCGAGGTCACTCTCTTTGAGGCCGGCCTGCAGCAGCTCGGCACGCCGGTCGGCCTGCGTCTTACGGCTGCCGAGGAAGCCAATGTAGAACACCTCACTGCGCAGGGCGAGCGTCAGCGCAGGAATGTCGAACTTGGGGTCATGGAAGAGGACTACGGCCGCGGTACTCGGGCCCAAGTCCTGTGGCGCGATCGCCTCCTGGGGCCAGCCAAATCGCAGAGTCGCATCGGGAAAGCGTTCGGGCTGGGCAAACGTGCGCCGCGCGTCGGTGACGATGACCTCGAATCCGGTAGCTGCAGCGATTTTCGACAAGGAGACCCCGATATCGGTAGCCCCAAAGATCACGAGCACCGGCGGCGGCGGGATCACCTCGATCAGGACCTCACCCTGAGTGTAGGTATAGCGCTGGACGTGTGGTCCCGGCCACGCAGCGGCGACGTCCATCAACACCTGTCCATCCAGGTCTGGATCGCCCAGCGTGCCCATCGTCTGGCCGTCGGCACGATGAAGCAGGTGCGCAACGGTGCCTGCAGTGCGGTCGAGGCGTGAGGCAAATGCGACCGGGCGTTTGGCCTCGACCTCGTCGATGAGGCTGTCGTAGAGCTCACTCCAGCGCTCCACCAACACGTCGATGGCACCACCACACGACAAGCCAGCGCCCCAGGCCTGCTCGTCACTGATGCCATAGGAGGGGCGTCGAATGCTGGCGCTACCCTTGAGTACGGCCTCCATCTCGGCGATCACATCGCCATCGACACAGCCACTGCTTACGGATCCGGCAACATCGCCCTCGGCCGTGATGGCCATCCGCGTGCCTGGCGGTCGCAGCGATGAGCCGCGCGTCTCGATGATGGTGGCCAGCACAATATCCGTCTTGCCCAAGAGGCGCCAATGCCTAAGCTCGGGGATGATATCCCTCATATCGATGCTCCTCTGTCCGTCGCCAGATCCTCAGTCACCGAGGATGTGCCCCCCACGGGCCAACTCCGCGCGTCGATCGTCCCATCGGCAAGGACGCGTACAACCTCAAAACGCACCCGCCCCTCAGCCACAGCCTCGGCGATGCGACGTTGCTCGCGGGTGAGCGACGCCTGGCCGCGCTTGATGTCGAGGATCACGACCTCGATGTCACCACCATCGGTGTGGTTGTCCTTGCAGGCGCTATAGCCATCGAAGATGACGTAGTCAACCGGATCGCCCAGGAATCGGGCGTCGGCCGGCCAATAGGCAAAGCCAGGAAGGAGCGGGGCAACTTGCTCAGCCATCTTACCCTTGAGGACGGCGCGGCTCTGGTTCACAGTAGCAGTGCGCACCTCGGACACCTCCTCACGGTGGCGCTCTGCCATCTGGCGCATCCGGGCCTCATAGGCACGCACGATGCGGGCCCGCTCGGTCTCCGCGCGGGCAGCCAGGGTACCGGCCACCTCTTCACGCAGGATGTCCCGATCGACGCGCTCACGGTGTCGGGCCAACCAGGCCGCGATAGCCACGCCAATCAGAATGCCCACCAAGATCAGGGCAGCGCTGCCAAGGGGAGTGTCCACAGGGATCAATTCCAGAAGCGCGCACCGCTTCTGAGCGGCATGCGCCTGATGAAGGTGCCGGAGCCAGGGGAAGCCACGGGTTCACCCTCGCGAACGAGAAACTCGCCCCGGCGCATCGTACTGACGACGCGGCCCTTGATAGGCATGCCCTCATACGGCGTATAGCCGGCGACCATATGCAGGTCGTCGGCAGCGATGACGCCTTCCCAAGCCGGATCGAAGAGCACCAGATCGGCATCTGACCCAGGCAGGAGCACACCCTTGCGTGGCCAGAGGTTATAGATGCGGGCCGAGTTCGTCGACATGAGGCGCACAAGATCAGGCCAGGTCAGCCGGCCTGCAGCGACGCCGTACGTCGCCATAAGGTGCAGGGAAGTCTCCGTGCCTGGCAATCCCCCCGGGGTCTTCACAAAATCGTCCAAGGCCAGCTTCTGGGCCTTACGGTAGTCACAGTGGTCGGTGATGATCATGTCCACACACCCACTCGACACCAGGCGCCAGAGCGCCTCAGACTCGGATCCAGCGCGCAGGGGCGGCTGAAGGATGTAGCGCCAGGGTTCACTTCCCTCGTACAACGTGTCATCCAGCAGCAGGTACTGAGGCGCTGTCTCGACGAAGGCGATCTGTCCCGATGCACGGGCCTCTGCCACGAGCTGTGCCGTCTTGCCGGTGGAGGCGTGGGCAACGACGACCGGCGCCCCTACGGCTGCCGCGAGCAATAGCACACGCGACGTGGCTTCCTGCTCCGCCAGTGGGGGACGTGAAGCGCTGTGGTAAGCCCATCCTGTCTGACCGGCTTGAACGAGGGCTGCCGTCTGTGCCGTGACGAGGGCATCGTTTTCGCAATGGACAAGGCTGACTAAGCCGTAGCGGGCCGCAGCCTCAAGGAGACGCACGAGGGTGGCGTCATCGGCGTAATAGTTGGGGCGGTAGGTAGTGTAGAGCTTGATGCTCTGGATTCCAAGCTCGGGCAGGACACCAAGTTCATCCTCCCGGCCCTCGGGCACGTCGGTAACCATCATATGGAAGGTGTAATCGATGACCGACTCCGAAGCCTCTGCCAGGCGGTCGGCGAACGCCTCCTCGAAGCTCTGTCCCTGGAACTGCGTTGCGAAGTCGACAACGGTCGTGATCCCTCCAAAGGCAGCAGCACGGCTCCCTTCCAGCCAGGAGTCGGCAGCCTGGTAGATGCCGGTGTCGAGTTTGAGGTGCGTGTGCGCGTCCACGATGCCTGGAAGGACCAAGAGCCCAGATGCATCAATGACTTCAACGCCAGCAGCCGACGGCAGATCCCGGCCAATGGCCTTGATCTGCTCGCCGACGACCCACAGGTCTGCGTCGAACGTCGTCTCGTGTGTTACGATGGTACCGCCGCGGATCAGCAGTCCCCCGCCCTGACTTACGGATTTTGGTTGCGCCATAGTCCTACCCCATCTCGTCCGTCCGCTATGTGCAGACAGACCATATCGACAACGATTATATTGTATTCCACGCCTTTGGGTAGGTCAGGGAGAGGTATAATAGGCACATGACGAGCACGGGACGTCCCGGCGCTGCGCGCCAGTCAGTTGCGACGTGGTCCTCACGCGCCACACCCTTTGCCCTGGCCATCATCATCCTGTTGGCCTTCGGGCTCCGGCTTTGGGGGCTCACAGAGACCTCGCTCTGGTACGACGAGACCTTCATGTTGCACCACGCACAGCGAGGCGCCGTAGAGGCAGTGCGAGGCCTGCTAGCGGAGGACAACGCGCTGCCGCTCTACGGGCTGTTGCTCACGCTGTGGACGCGGGTTGCAGGGTTCTCGGAGTTCTCGGTCCGGGTTCTCTCGGTCTTCCTGGGAACGCTTGGTGTGCCCCTCGTCATGCAGTTGGGGCGTGCGGTCACACAGCGGCGCACCACAGGCCTGGGCGCAGGCCTCGTCTATACCTTCCTCCCCATCTTTATCTATTACAGCCAGGAAGTGCGGATGTATGCCCTTGCCTTGCCCCTGGCTGCGGCGTTTCTGTGGGCCGGATGGCGGCTTGTCGCGGGCCGCAGAGCCAGAGCTGCCTACGTGGTACTGGGATGGCTGATGCTTGCGGCGCACCCCTATGCGATCCTGGCCTGGCTGGTCAACGCGGTCTGGGGAACGCTGAGCGCCAGCCCGGATCGCGATGGACGACGCAGGCATGGTTGGTGGAAAGCGAACTTGCTCCTGGCGGCACTCGCCGCGCCCATCGGCATGTGGGCACTGTGGCGCGTCCGAATCGACGCCACGGCGGTATCTGCCATCCCGGTCGCCGCACTACGCTGGCTCCCCGCTCTTTATGGCGTCGGGCAATACCTGGAACCACCGTGGAGTAGGCTCTTCGTCGCCATTTCGGCGCTCTCACTGATCACAACGCTGACCTGGGCAGCGAGGGAGGCACATCGTGGGGACGAGCGAGAGCGAGGCCAGAGACGGGTGCTGATGTGGTTCCTGATCTCGCTAACACTGCCCATCATCGCGCTCTTCGTGCTGACGCTGATCAAGGCCAAGTGGAGTGAGCGGTATTTGCTGCCGTCGTGGGGCATAGGGCTTGCCATTGCCATCGGCACAGGATGGGAGCTACTCACGGGAGCGGTACGCCGTGCTGCAGGCAGGAATTCGGCGCGCTCGAGATCCCGGCTAGCTATCGCAGCTGCGCTGACGCTCGTTGCGGCATGGCTCGCGCTGGCAACCGTGGCCACCGGGCGCCAGGCAGAAGGCACGTGGGCCCTGGCCATCCGCGATGAATGGCATCCCCGGCCCGACTTTCGAGGGGTGGCGCACGCCATTGAGGCACACGACGCCCCCGATGACACGATCGTCGTGGTTGGCGGGTACGCGACCTCTGCGCTGGACTTCTACTACCAGGGCAAGGCAACGCTGTTCGGCATGCCGACCAGCGTCCAGGTCCTGGATACCTCACTGGCGCTGACCATGGCGGACCTGGGAACGCTGGAGCAGCAGGTGGCCTCAACCAGCCAGCGGCTCTGGCTGGTCCTCTGGCAGGACCACCTTGCCGACCCCACCGGTGTCATACAGAGCGTCCTGGTCGAGCAGTGCCGGCGGCTCCCCATCGAAGGGAGATTCACAAACGTCGGGCTGCTGCTCTTCGACGTCAGCCAATGTCGTCCGCTGGACCGGCTCAGCGAACCGGAAGTAGCGCTCCGTGTCGCCTTCAAGGCTCCCATCGTGCTACAGGGGTACAGGATTCTGCCCACCGGCGAGACCTGGGAAGTCAATCTGTGGTGGGAAGCGGTGGGGGAACTGGAGGATGACTACGGCGTGTTCGTGCACCTGATAAGACTCGCCGGTACAGCGCCGACGGGCGCCATGGTCTCCCAACACGATCACATCGCGGGCGCCGATGCCTACCCGACGAGCGCCTGGCGAGAGGGCGTAGTCATCCGCGACCGGTTCTTCCTGACCGTGCCCGAGGGACGCTGCCGTGACTGCCAGCTGCAGGTGGGCCTGTATGTGCCGGACGGACGGCTGCTGCGCACCGACGGCGCTGATGTTACGGTGATCCCGATTCCGCCTGAGCTCCAGTAGATCCGGGGCTGCCGCGTCAGGCCGCGCCGATTCCCACCAGCGTGGCGAATCGCGCATCGTGGCGAATCGTGGCAAAGTCGGGATCTCGCAGCGCCATCGTCTGATATTCCTCGCGTAGCGCGATGGCTCGTGCCAACCACGTCAACGCGCGCTCAGCATCACCCGCCAGCGCCGCAGCACACGCAGCATTGTAGTAGGGAGTAGCCCAATCAGGCTGGATCGCCATCGCATGCTGATAGGCGTCGATCGCATCCGGGAAGGCGGCGATCCGCACGTAGAGCAGGCCACGGGCATTGTGGACCGAGGCGTCCCTTGGGTTGAGCTCAAGGGCACGAGCATAGTCCGCCAGCGCCTCGCCATAACGCTGCAGCCGTACATAGGCCTGCCCGCGCGAGCTGTAACCAACAGCCCGATTCGGTTTCAGCGCAATGGCACGGTTGTAGTCGCGGATGGCTTCGGGATAGTCGCCGAGCGCCGCGTGGCTGCGCCCCCGGTTCAGGTAGGCCTCGATATGCTCGGGGTCGACCTGCAGGACCTGCGTGTAGTCGTCAATGGCCTGCTCATACGACTGGAGGCGGAAGCGAGCGTTGGCGCGTTCATATGCCACCTCAAAGGCCTGGGGATCGCGATCGAGCAGCACATCGAAGTCTGCAATCGCGCGATCGAGCTGGCCCTGACGTGCGTACACCAAGCCACGCTGCTGTAGTGCCTGCAGCCGGTAGAGTCCGGCAGGGTCCGCATCCAACTCGATGACCCGAGTCAGGTCGGTCAGGGCACTGCTAAGGCCGCCGATCCGGGTATAGGCAAGCCCACGGTGATAGCGAGCAACGATGTTGTCGGGATCAAGGGCAAGCGCGTGGCTGTAAGCATCGATAGCCGCATCGTAGGCCTCCTGTCCCAGAAACAGGGATGCCTTGGCCATGTGCTCTTTGAACATGGCTGCGTCCGCAGTTCGCTCCGTCTCGGTCGATCCAGCTGTGGATGGCGGCAGCTCTTCAGAGGCCACTGTGAGCTCAACCGCGGATCCAGGAGCGGCGGCGGGGCCGTCCGTGAACGTCTCAATCACGGCAGGCACAGCAATTGGTTCCACTTCCACAATGGGTACAGGGGCAACCTCGGCCCCAACGGCAGGTTCCTCGGCTTGACTTCTGACTGGCTCAGGCTCAAGCTGTGCCAGATCCTCGTCCCGGTGGTGTGTACCGGCGTCCCGGTGATGTATACCGGCGTCCTCCGGCGGCAGCGCCAACCGCCCGGCGACCAACTGGTGCAGTGTACGCACGGCCTGACTGGTTTCGGCGCTCCAGGGAGCGCCGGCGGCGGGGAGCAGCCGATCGGTGAAGGCAAGCGCAGCCTCCCAATCGCGGCGTGCCAGGGCAGTCCAGCCGTCGCTGACCACTTCAGCCCAATGCGAGACGGTACTCGCCAGTGATTGCCCTGCAGATTGCCGCCCCTCCGCGGCCTCGTGCCACACCTGCGCCACAGCCCCGGCCCAGGGATGGAATTGCCTGACGCCCTGCAAAAAGCTCCACAGGGCCACATCGCAAGCCTCATTCTCGTTGCCGGAGACGAGCGCGTGATAGAGGGTCTCCAACTGTATGTGCTGCCAGTCAGGGTCCAGATAGTGATGTTCAGGGCCCCGAAGCTCGCACTGCTGACGGTAGAAGGCGTAGAGAGTCTGCTGCGTCTCTTCCCAGGTGAAGCCACCGGCTCGCTGCACGAGCGCATCGAGGTGGGGCCGCAGTGCAGGTCGTAATCGCCACCTTCTCACCACCGGTTCGCCAGCGTCGACCCTCCCATTCTGCGGACGCGCCGCACGGTGGCGCCGGTTCGTAACCTCGACCACGAGCGGCGAATCCTCTAGCCATTCGAGGACCCGTTTGACGGCTTGGTCCCCCACCAAAGCCGAGATAACACCCTCATCGAGCCAGCGCGCTGCTGTGCATTTGAGCACGGCGGCACGCAGCACAGGGTCGAGGCCAGCTATGTAGCGCTCCACAAGGGTCGCGGTGTCGCCTGGAAGGGATTGCTGGCCTTGCTCCTGGCGTTGAACAGTGGTCAGACGCGCCAAAAGTATGAGCGAAAGCGGATCGCGGGGGGTATCCTCTGCCGTCACCCTCGCAGCCAGCTCC
The DNA here is from genome assembly GCA_034676785.1 of Anaerolineae bacterium. GTDB lineage: Bacteria > Chloroflexota > Anaerolineae > B4-G1 > SLSP01 > PWVB01. Next base: position 32,821 of record JAXDDP010000080.1, read on the forward strand.
TCTACAACACCCACCTGGCGCAACAACGTGGCACTCTCCCTGCGCGACAGCGGTCGCAACAACACCTCGTCCTGAACTGAGGCCAACGCCTCCCAGGGCTTGGGCAATGGGTCACGGCTCGCCACGACCAGCCAGACGTTCGTGCTCAGATGTCCACGCGACAAAAGGTCGAAGAGCCACGCCGCGGGCCCATAGCCTACGGCGTCGGGCTTCAGCGCCTGCGATGTCGCGGCATTCCCGGGCGTTTGCAGGAGCGCCTCAAAGTCATCAACGCAGAGCAGGATTCGGCGGACCGTCGCCCAGGCATTGAGGTCCTGGACGAAGCGCTCCGTCAGGGCACCGATGGGGTCCCGTATGAGCGGAGAGCGGCGTAGTGAGAAGCTGTGCAGCAGGTATTCGTCCCAGGCACGGGCGGACCACACGTCGCTATCGCCCACGCCTCCGAAGAGGTCCCAGACAGAACCGGGAGCCTCGGGGTCCCCGAATATGGCCCGCAACGCAGCGGTGTACTCGCGCAAAACCTCATCGAAGGTAGTAAGAGGTACGCCGGCGACCGATAGCTGCTTCGCCAGTACCGACATCAACTGCAGCACCGCGACTTCGCCGGGCACATGGAGGTCCGTACCGCTGGCACAAGCAGTCACAAAACCGTGCTCCGCGGCAATAGCACTGTACTCTTCAAGGAGTGCACTCTTGCCAATGCCGCCAGGCCCGCGAACGACGAACAGCAGTGCCGGGGGCACGGCATAGAGGAAGTTGAGCCGGAACCGCTCGACCTCGTGGCGACGGCCCACGAAACGATGGCCGGCACGACGCCTGACAAGGTCGCCCCACATCGTGACCCGTTCACTCATAGCAATGGTCCTGCTCTCTTGTCCGCCACAGACAGCGGGAATCGATGCTTGATGACCAGGGACTAGGCATCATCGATCCCGAACTACGTCCCTGGTCACCCTCGACAAATCATCCGATCTACGTGCCCTCCTGCCAGGACGCCAGGTAGGCCTGCTGCTCCTCCGTGAGCGTGTCGATCTTGACACCCATCGCGGCCAGCTTGAGTTTGGCAATGGCCTGGTCGATCTGTTCCGGCACGGCGTAGACCGTATGCTCCAGCTTGTCGGCATGCGCCAGCATGTACTCAGCACTGAGAGCCTGGTTGGCGAAGGACATATCCATCACGGCGCTGGGATGGCCCTCGGCGGCGCCCAGGTTGACCAGGCGGCCGTCAGCAAGCACGTTGATGGTGCGACCATCGGCCATCTTGTACTGCTTGACGAAGGGCCGGATAATGCGCGGCTCATCGACCGCCATCTCAGCCAGAGCATCGAGGTTAAGCTCGACGTTGAAGTGGCCCGAGTTGCAGACGATGGCGCCGTCCTTCATGACCTCGAAGTGATTGCGATCCACCACGTTGATGTCACCAGTGGACGTGACGAAGATGTCGCCAATCGTGGCAGCCTCGATCATCGGCATGACTCGGAAACCGTCCATCACGGCCTCAAGGGCCTTCAGCGGATCGATCTCGGTCACGATGACATTGGCGCCCATGCCCTTTGCGCGCATCGCGATACCACGGCTGCACCATCCATAGCCCCCCACGACAACGACCTTCCCGGCGATGAGGACGTTGGTCGCGCGGATGATACCGTCGAGCGTGGACTGACCAGTGCCGTAGCGATTGTCGAAGAGGTGCTTGGTCATTGCGTCGTTCACGGCGATGATCGGGTACTCGAGGGCCCCCTCGGCTGCCATAGCCCGCAGCCGGATCACACCGGTCGTCGTCTCCTCCGTGCCGCCGACGACGTTACCCAGGGTCTCCCGACGGTTGCGGTGCATCGTGCTGACCAGGTCGGCACCGTCGTCCATCGTCAGGTGCGGCTTGTGGTCAAGCGCAGCGTAGATGTGCTCGTAGTAGGTGTCGTTGTCCTCACCTTTGATGGCGTAGACCGGGATCTCGTCATAGGAAACAAGGGCCGCAGCCACGTCGTCCTGTGTGCTCAGTGGATTGCTGGCAACCAGAACGAGATCAGCGCCGCCCGCAGCCAACGTGCGCGCCAAATTGCCCGTCTCGGTCGTGACGTGCAAGCATGCCGACATCCGCACGCCCTGGAACGGCTTCTCGACTTCCAGGCGCTCACGAATCTGTCTGAGCACCGGCATTTCGCGCTCGGCCCACTCCATCCGCAGGCGGCCCGATGGCGCAAGATCCAGATTCTTCACATGATGCTTCATCGAATACACTCCTTGATGTTGGTGATTAATGACCAGAAATGGGCAGGGTGCAGCTCAATGCCCTACGCACTTGCACTTAGTGCCGCAGTTGCGGCGTCGTCGCCGAAGACGGATCGGTAGCGCGCGACGAACTCGGCGACGGAGTAGTGATGTGTCTGGGGCCCCATCGTCTCGAGGACATAGGTGGCCGCGAGGCTTCCAAGCCGCCCGCATGCGTCCCAAGGCAGCCCAAGAGCGAGGCCCTTGATCAGACCCGAGCGGAAAGCATCGCCGACGCCCGTGGGGTCCATAATCACAGCGGGCGTCACTGCCGGAATGGCGATCTTGTCATTGCGCCCCTCGCCTGCCCAGATTACAGCCCCTTCGGCACCCAGCGTCACGATAACCGCACGTTTCACGGCGCGGCGGATATCGTCATCGGTCATCCCAATGCGGTCTTTGAGGAGCTCATACTCATAGTCATTGACGATAAGGATGTCGGCCCCGACCACGCCGTCGCGCAGCGACTCCGCGCTGATCCGCACAATCTGCTGGCTTGGGTCGTAGATATAGGGAATCCCGAGCGCACGACATTCGCGCGGATACTTGTCCATCGCCTCTGGATCGTTCGGCGAGACGATCGCAAGGTCGACAGGCGCCGCCAGATCGTGGAACGACAGCGTACGCGCAAAGGCCATGGCGCCGGTGTAGAAGCTCGCAATCTGGTTCAGATCCTGATCCGTGGTCACGAAAAACGAGGCGGTGAACACTTCGGGCACCACCTTGACCGCAGACGTATCGACCCCTTGCTCCTCAAGCCAGGCGCGGTAGTCGCCGAAGTCCTGACCGGCGGTCCCCATCAGCAGCGGGCGCTCACCCAGAAGCGCCAGACTATAGGCGATGTTGGGAGCGCAACCGCCCCGCTGCTTGACCATCTCGTCCACCAGAAAGCTGAGGCTCAACTTCTGCAGGCGATCGGGCTTCACGTGGTCCAGGAAATCTCCCGGAAATCGCATCAGATAGTCATAGGCAATCGAGCCCGTAATGACGATATTCATGCAGTCCTCCTCATAGTGGAAGATCGGTGACTGGCGGTCTCACCTATCCCTCTATCACTTGACCGAGTGGGAGGAAACGGTCGCGCACGATGACGCGCAGCGCCCACAGCCCATCCCAGGGACGGATCTTCTTACCTTCCTCGACGGTGCGAGGGGTGTAGCTGATCGGCACTTCGACGATCTCATAGCCAGCGCGCAGGAGCTTGTCCGTCAGCTCGAAGTCGAGGTCGAATCCGGCACCGGTGAGGTGCAGCCGTTGAAGCACGTCGGTCCGCACCATCTTGGACGCCGTGGCGACGTCTGTGAGCTTCGCGCCATAGAGCAGATTCGTCAGACCGGTGAGGAACCGAACTCCCCAATAGTTGGCAATGTACTTGTAGATCGCGCGTCCGCCCAGCGTGCGCGACCCGAAGATAGCCACGGGGTGATCGGACTCGGCCCGCGCCAGGAAGAGCGGGTAGTCGTTGGGGTCGTACTCGAAGTCGGCATCCTGGATGAAGGCATAGTCACCCGTGCACTCGGGGATCGCAGTGCGGATCGAGGTCCCCTTTCCCATGTTGCGCGGTTGGTAGATCACGCGCGTGTCGGGATAGGTGACCGTCCGCAGAAGATCCTGGGTGCCATCGGTCGACGCGTTGTCGACCACGATGACCTCGCGGTCCCATCCGGGGAGCAGCGGTGCCCGATGGACGCGCTCGAGCACGGGAAGGACCGTATCCTTCTCGTTATAGACACAGATGATCAGCGACAACTTCATGCGAGGAAGTCCTCGAAGGCCTGGAGCATATAGCCCAGGCGCGCATCATCCATGCCCGGATATACGCCGATGAAGAGGGCGGACTTGAGGACGCGGTCGGTCTGCGTGAGCGGGGTCGCAACCCGATGGGGTATATTGGCATAGCCCGGCTGGTGCAATATGTTCCCGGCGAACATATAGCGCGTCTCGATCTTGCGATCCTTGAGATAGTCATTGAGCTCACGCCGTGTGAAGGGCGCCGTCTCCGGGACCGCCAGCGTGAACGCAAACCACGCCGGGTCAGCTTTGGGGCTCCACTGGGGCAGGATCAAGCGATCCTGGTAGGGCAACAAACCCTCATAGAGCACCTGGAAGTTATGCTTGCGCGCAGCGACGAAGCCTTCAAGCTTCGCGATCTGCGGAATACCGATCGCGGCCTGGACATCCGTCATCTTGAGGTTGTAGCCGATCTCGGTGAAGTAGTAGCGATGGTCATAGGGCTCGCCCAACCCTGGAATCTCCCAATCGAAGCGGCGCCCACACTCCCCATTTCGATCACTGCGGTGGTCGCACCAGCAGTCGCGGCCCCAGTCACGAATCGTGTGGGCAATGTGGTGGAGCCGGGCATCGTTCGTGCCGACAGCGCCCCCCTCCCCCGTGGTGATGTGATGTGCTGGGTAGAAGCTGAAGGTCGCCAGGTGCCCAAAGGTGCCGCAGGGCTTGCCATCAAAGATGCTGCCCAACGCATCGCAGGTGTCCTCGATCACATAGAGGTTGTGCGCGGCAGCAAACGACATCACGGTGTCCATCTCGACCGGGTTCCCCAGGATATGGGGCACGAAAACGGCCCGGGTCCTGTCCGACAATCCCGCTTCCAGCAGATCAACGTCGATGTTGTAGGTTCCCACCTTACAGTCGACGAAGACCGGGATCAGGCCGTTCTGGACAATCGGCGCAACAGTCGTGGGGAAGGTCGCCGCCGGCGTGATAACCTCATCGCCTGCCTGCAAAGGGCGGTCCAACTGCTCGGACCGCAACGCCGTCATCGCCACCAGGTTGCCCGAAGAGCCGGAGTTCACCGTCAGGATGTGTTTGAGCCCCAGGTACGCCTCAAGACTATCCGAGAACGCCTCAACACGTGGCCCATCAGTGAGCCAGAAGTCCAGAATCGCCTCGACGCCAGCCTGCAGCTCACGCTCGTCATAAACGCGCCCACCATAGTTGACGAACGTCTCACCGGGAACGAAAGGGGCATTCTGACCCTGACCGGCATGTGCCAGGCGGTAATACTCGCCCACCTTCGCAAGGATCTCCTGCCTCAGTCGGGAGACATCGGCATCATTCGGCATGGTCACCCTCCGACATGGAAACACAGCTCTTCTTCTCGACGCTACGAAGGTCCTGGGAGCCCTCACTAGGTTCGGAAGCACGAAGCGCATCGATCGTCAACGACAGCCCTTCATCCAAAGGAACTCGGGCATCCCAGCCGGTCAACAACCGTGTGCGCTGAGCATCAGCAGGGATCGCCGGCACCTCGCCCGCGCGGTATGGGAGCGCGCCCGCAAGGATCCGCCCCTGCGAGCCCGTCAGATCCCAAATGCGCTGGACGACGTCGAGGATTCGCGACAGCGTGCCCGTGCCCAGATCGAGAACACGTCCCTCAATGGCGGGAGCCGCCATCGCGGCGAGCAGTCCCCCGACAACATCCTCGACGTAGATGAAGTCACGCTGCTGCTCGCCCCCGGTCATCCGGAAGTCCGTGCCACGCAGCGCAGCACAAATCGCGGCAGGCACAAGGGCCTCCCGGCGCTGACCGGGCCCATAGACCTGGAAGGGACGGACCGAAACGACAGGCAGGCCCCAGGCGTTGTAGGCCGCACGGGCATAGGCCCAGGCAGCGACCTTGGAGGCGCTATAGGTATTGAAGGGATCGACCCCATCGTCGGAGCGACGCGCCCCGTACTCATAGGAGGTCCCGATCACCACGAGACGTTCGACGGCGTCAAGCCGGCGCACGGCCTCCAGGAGCGCAATCATCCCGCCGACGTTGACGCGGCACGCCTCAGCCATCGGAAGCCCGGTATCGGTTGTGCCCACCGCGGCAAGGTGAAAGATCCCCTCAGGCCGTGCTGCATCGAGTGCCCGTGCAACGGCATCGGTGTCGGTGATGTCTCCGAGCACCGCCCGGACGGATCGCGGCAAGCGCTCGACCTCACCGGGCAGCACCAGCGCCGTGAGGTCGCACCCGGCATTCAGCAGGGCATCCACCAGGCGACTACCGATGAAACCAGTGGCGCCGGTGAGGAAGATCGATCGGGGCATACGATTCGCCGGGACTCCGGCCGACATCGACTGGGTCAGAGCACTCACTCAGGCCACCTGTCCATCATCGAGGTACTGCGCATACCAGGTCATTGTCTCACGGAGAGCGTCCTCGCGCGACGTAAGGGGCGTCCATCCCACAGCACGCCGTATCTTGGCACTGTCAAGATACTGATCCTTGATCTCATTACGGACCTCATTGAGCTCCGTGGGGTGCAGCTCGGGATATGGCGATAGCTTCAGGATCAAGCGCGTCATTTCCAGAACGCTCATCGGCTGATCTGTGCCACAGTTGAAAGCCTGACCGCGGAGCTCAGGACGATCAAGTGCCTCCGACAACATCATATAGGCGCGCACCGCATCGCGTACGTAGAGGTAATCGCGCATGAAGGTCCCATCGGAACGGATGATCGGCGACTGACCCTGAAGCGCACTGCGAATCGTACCCGGAATCAGCCGATTCCAGTTGAGGTCACCCCCGCCATACAGATTGGCACAGCGGGTAATCGCCACAGGCAGCCCGTAGGTAACGGCGTACGCCTGAGCGAGAAGATCCGTCGCGCTCTTAGAGACGTCATAGGGATGTTGTCCCTGCAGGGGCATCTCCTCCGTGTAAGGGAGCGTCGGCTGGGTCCCGTACGCCTTATCGCTGGAGGCAACGACAATCCGTCGCACCGTAGGACAGCGACGGGTGGCTTCCAGCGTGACCCACGTGCCTCGAATGTTGGATTCGAAGGTCGAAAGCGGTGCCCGGTTGGCGATGCCCACGATCGTCTGTGCTGCCAGATGGAAGACGGCTTCCACCTCATATTCGTTGAGCGCGCGCTCAACGGTAGCGTAGTCGGTGACATCGCCGTGGACGACGCGGATCTGCCGGATAACACCCGATCGCGACAGGTGCGACTGTGGCACCTCATCCCGAATAAGACCGACCACCACCGCGCCCGCGGAGACCAGGGCTCCCGTAAGCCAGGATCCCAATAGCCCTGTGCACCCTGTCACAAGGACAGGGCGATCGTACCAGAACCCCTTACTCAGCGTCGCATCTATACCTGGCATCCGCATTACCCCGTCTTCACGCCTACCACAGTTTCCAAGGCGCGCCTTGCTCCCAGAGCGCGCTCAGCTCCTGCGCCTCTTTGAACGTATCCATCGCCCGCCAGAACCCCTGGTGGTGGTAGACGCCCAGTTGCTCAGCGCTTGCCAACTCACGCAACGGCTCCTGCTCCAGGACTAGGGTGTCATCCCCCGCCAGATAGGACAGAGCACCACGCTCAAAGACCATGAAACCGCCATTGATCATCTCATCGACGAGCGGTTTCTCCTGAAACCCGGTCACACGCCCGCGTTCGTCGGTCTCCATCAGACCGAAGCGCGAGAAGGCCTTGACGCCGGTGATCGTCGCCAGAAGCCCTTGCCTCCGGTGGTGGGCAAGCAGGGCATGCAGGTCGATATCAGCAACGCCATCCGCATAGGTGACGAAAAAGCGATCACCTTGCACATAGGACGCGGCCTTCCGCACCCGCGCACCGGTCATCGTCTCTGAGCCGGTATCGGCAAAGGTCACGTGCCATCCGGCGATATCATTAGGCGAAAGGTACTCCACGCCCCCGTTGCCAAGCTCCAACACGAAGTCACGGCTGCGCCAGTCATACTCCAGAAAGTAGCGCTTGATCGCGTCGCCGCCATAGCCGAGGGCGAGGATGAACTCCTTGAACCCCTGAGCGGCGTAGATTTTCATCACGTGCCAGAGCACCGGACGGTCGCCGATCTCGACCAACGGCTTTGGCACGGTGAGATCGCCCATCCGCGTTCCCTTCCCGCCACACAGGATGATCACCGGCACATTCTCGCCTCCGGCTCGGACCGGCGCGGTTTTTAGGGCATCGGACATGGGCTGGCTCCCATAAGAACAGGGCTTTCTACCTGACAAAGCCCACCGCTGCGCCCGGTTCGGACCGGCGCGGTGGGCCTCAGGGCAATGTTAACATGGGGAAGGCGATTGTCAAACGCAGAGACTGAGGCGGACAAATGGGTTCGTTTGGTAATAAGGAGAGATCCGTCATTGCGCGGAAGCTCCAGGGGGGCGAGGCGGAAGAAGGCGCGGCTGGCTGCGCGCTGTTTTGCGGAGATCGGTCCGGTGGGGGCCATAGTGGGGCCTCCTATAATAGAACTTTTGTTCTATTATAGCAAAGGAAAGGGGCGATGTCTAGTCTCCACCCCGGGGGAAATCGGGGAGAGGGGAAACTCGCGTGGGGGAATGGCGCTGCCGGTTACCCGAAGACCTGGTCGAGGAACTCAGCCTTGTCCAGCGTCGCCTGCCATTCCCGGTGCCGTTGCACCGAATCGATCTGCTGCTCACGGGGCATCGCCAGGAAGCGCGTGGCTTCCACCGGACCGAGCGCTCGCAGCAGGGCATCGATGGCGCGCCGCACCAACTCGTCTTCTTGAAGATAGGTATGCTCTGCGGTTATCATCGCAGGTTCTCCTTATCGCTGTAAGCAACGGGCGTGCCGCACCAGACTGCGGCCCCGACGCGCTGGCATTGCCGCACCAGGCGATCGTCGGTTGTCACGAAGTCCGCGCCGGTGGCCTCGGCAAAGGCGAGGTGTGCTGCATCCGCGACGCCTATACCCTGGTCCGAGAGATACTCTGCCCGTGCGCGGACGGTAGCGCGATCCACATCGACGGCTACGCCGATCTGTCGCAGCAACGCCTGGAGATACGTCCGCTCCGTAAAATCGGTGATCGCATCGATCTCAATGTCGTGGACCGGCGAGACGACGCAGATCAGTGCTCCCAACCGGATGTGGCTCAAGATGAGCTGCACAGCCTCAGTCTCCAGACGGATGCGGATGTGAGTCTGGTCGTCAAAAGGGCGGCACAGAGTGCAAACATCAAGATAGACGCGCCGGTCAGGTGTGGTCATCCTGGCTTCCATTTTTTGCTATCGCCTTCTATTATATCACGAATGGGGTAACGGATCATGGATCCTGGCGCTACCCCCCGGGGAAAATCGGGAACAGGACAAACACGCGTGTCGGTTTGATGCACTCCGGGCGCTTTCATGATAGAAATGGCACCCCCGTGATGAACGGCAGGCGCGCGACGCGCACGAACTCGCTAGCAGCATTCAGGACCATCTGCTGAGCAAGGAGCACGATGACCGAGGAACAGACTGGCCTCTCCAGCACCTGTCCCATGGGAAGCGCGTGGAGGGATTGGGATCTCTCGACACCGGAGCGCGTTGCCCCCTCCGACCCGGGGGATTTCGCCCGAGTCCAGGCAGCGGGAGCGGCGGTGCGCGGCATGGCGCTGGATGCGATCGAGGTGAGCTGGAGCATCGCGCCCGATGATGCACGGACCCTGCGTGCCCCACAGGGCGCCCAGCATGCTGAGGAATCCCCGAGCCATCTCCACGCCGAGCTCACCGTCAACGGTGCCAGGGTTCACATCGACCGGCTATCGGCGAACAGGCACTCGCCCGGCCGATCCTTTATCGAGATCCGCATCTTCGTTGATGGGATTCTGGCCGGGCGGGGTGGCAGCGCAGGCTCATCGGCGGGGGGAGGCGGGAGCGACCTCCCTGCCATCG
>JAXDDP010000082.1:0-12282 GCA_034676785.1 Anaerolineae bacterium
AGCACGTCTTCCGCGCACTGGCCTTGACATCCTTTGAGGCCACGAAGGTCGTCATCGTGGGACAGGACCCTTATCACGGGCCAGGGCAGGCGGATGGTCTGGCTTTTTCGGTGCCGGATGGGGTGCCGACCCCGCCTTCGCTGCGCAATATCCTGCGGGAGGTCGCCGATGATGTCTACGGCGGCATTCCCCCATCAGCGTCCACCGATCTGACGCGGTGGGCCTGCCAGGGTGTGCTGCTGCTCAACGCCAGTCTGACGGTGGAAGCGGGCCGGGCTGGGTCGCATCATCGCCTGGGGTGGATCCAGCTCACGGATGCCATTATCGCCCGGCTCAGCGCGGTACGCGCGCATCTCGTGTTTCTGCTTTGGGGGCAGTATGCCGCGTCGAAGCGCTCGCTGATCGACCCAGAGCGACACCTGGTCCTGGAGGCTCCCCATCCCTCGCCCCTCTCGGCATACCGGGGTTTCTTGGGCTGTCGTCATTTCAGCAAGGCGAACGCCTACCTGGAGGCGCACGGTCAGACTCCGATTGTGTGGTAGGTTGTCCCAGGCGGTGTGCAACTCCGGACGCACCATAGCGTATAGGATAGTGCTGTTGGTTGTCGATACTGTCGAGTCTCTTATAATGGGATTGAGCGAAGGAGTTGGATATGGTGGAAGGACTTCTGGATCTGGCTTCGGCCTTTGGGCTTTCGACCTCTGCAGGTCTGAACGCTTACATACCGATGCTGGTGGTTGCCCTGTTGGCGAGATTCACGGGGCTGATCGAGCTCAGCGATCCCTGGAGTGCGCTCACGAGTTGGTGGATCATTGGGCTTCTAACGGTTCTGTTGGCGGTCGAGGAACTGGCTGACAAAATCCCGGCGATCGACTCGATCAATGATGTGGTGCAGACGCTCGTCCGTCCCACCGCCGGCGCCATCGTCTTCGCCGCAACAACGCAATCGACCATCAAGATGCATCCTGTGCTGGCGTTCGGCTGTGGCGTGATCCTGGCAGGAACGGTCCACGTGGTCAAGGCGGGGGCGAGACCTGCCGTAACGGCGCTGTCTGCTGGGACCGCCAATCCGTTGGTCAGCACCGTTGAGGACGTGGTCGCGACGGTGACGTCGTTCGTTGCCGTCATCTTCCCGTACCTGGTTGTGGTCTGGCTGGTCCTGTTGATCGCGGCCATTATCATGGTCGTCCGTTGGCGGCGTCAGCGAATGCGGCGATAATCAACGTGGGCTGATCGGCGACCAGGGGATCCGGATCGCCGCTTCAGTGCACGCATCCATCTCACAGAGCAGTTTAGCGGGGGTACAATGACACAAGATCCATTCTACGATTCGCAGTCTGCAGCCTACGCGGAAGCCGCACCCGTCAAGAAGAGCAAGACCGGTCTGATTATCATCATCGTTGTTGCGGTGTTGTTGCTCTGTTGCTGTGCGATTCTTGTTGCGGGTTGGTTCCTGGGTGACCCCATTCTGGAGATGCTGCGGGATATGGGGTACGACCTTCTCTTGCCGATGCTCTTCTAGAGGCGACTTCTCGCGCCGGGTAGGGTGTTGGCAGGTCCTGCCCCAGGGAGGCGTTAGTGGTGCCTGCTTGTGTCCTGGGTGTAGGTGTCAGTTGGGAAAGGTAGACAACTATGAGCGAAGACTCGATCTATGCGACACGGCGCCTGGATCCTGAAAATCCTGATCCTCAGGATCAGGAGCCGACTGAGGATGTGGTTGCTGAGGGGCAGACGATCATCACGCCTCCGCCTCTGCCGGAGGAGGTTGCGGTCGTCCCGCCCCCTCTGCCAGACGTGGGCACAGTGACACCCCCTCCGCTTCCAGATGTGGAAGAGGTTGTGCCGCCCCCGCTTCCTGAGCCGGACGTCATCACCATCACGCCGCCGGTTCGTCCCGGTATCGCCCCGGAGCCGATGGTGATCACGCTGGATGGGCCGTCCGAGCCTGAGGTTGTCGAGGCGGCGGAGATCCCCAGCCCCTTTGAAGAGGCTGAGGTGGTAGGGATGCCTGCCGTCGAAGTTTCACCGGTAGCACCGCCGCCTGTCAGACCTGCGGCGGGTGCGATCGGTGCGCAGGTTGTGTCACCCTCCGGGCAGCCACCCAAGAAGAATAACACCGGGCTGATCATCTTGATCGTGGTCGTGGCGCTGTTCCTGCTGTGTTGCTGCGCTGTCGTGATCGGGGGAGCGGTGCTGATGTTCACGTCTGATACCTCCTCGTGGGATTCGATGTTCCTGGTGCGGGATTTCCTGCCGTTGCTGTAACTGCGCCATAGGCTTATAGCACATCTGTTCAAACATCCCGGGGTCTCCCCGGGATGTTTGTTGTATAATGGGTGCCGTGATAGCGAGGAGTGAGGCCATACAGCAGAAGCTGGACGCGCTTCCACATAAGCCCGGCGTCTACTTGATGCACAATTTGAAGGGCCGGGTGATCTACGTTGGCAAGGCCATCGACCTGGCGAGCCGCGTACGCTCCTACTTTCATGTCTCGGCACAGGAGAACCCCAAGACCCGCCGGCTCGTAGCCGAGATCAGCGATCTCGAGTGGATCCTGACGGACTCAGAGGTCGAGGCCCTGATTCTCGAGGCGAACCTCATCAAGAAGCACCGGCCCCGCTATAACATTCGGCTGAAGGATGACAAGCGGTATCCGTATCTCCAGGTGACCCACGAGGATTTCCCCAAGGTCCTGATCACGCGACGGATGCAGCGCGATGGCGGGCGCTATTTCGGCCCCTATACCTCGTCAAATGCCCTGCGAGAGACCCTGGACCTCATTCGCCGCCTCTTCCCCTACCGAACCTGTGATCGTGAGATCACGGGGCAGGATCGCAGGGCGTGCCTCTACCACGACCTCCGACTGTGTACAGGCCCGTGCATCGGTGCGGTGAACCGTGAGCAGTACAACGAGGTCATCGAGCAGCTTGTTCGCTTTATGGGGGGACAGACCGAGGCGGTGATGACGGACATGCGACGCGAGATCGATGCGGCTGCGACCGGCCTGCAGTTCGAGCGCGCGGCTCAACTGCGTGACCGCTACAAGGCGTTGCAGCAGGTGATGGAGCACCAGCGCATCATCACCACCGCGGCGACCAATCAGGACGTCGTGGCGATGGCACGCGACAACGGTAACGCCTGCGTCGAGGTCTTCTTTGTCCGCAACGGGAAGTTGCTGGGCCGGGAGTACTTCGTCATGGAGGGGGGCGGCAATGACGACGACGAGGCGATCGTCACAGCCTTCCTGCAGCAGTTCTACACCGAGGCAGCGTCGGTGCCTCCAGAGATCCTGTTGCCAGCCCAGATCGCCGAGGCGGCTGTTCTCGAGCAGTGGCTCCGGGTGAAACGTGGGGATGTCGTCTACATCAACGTGCCCCGTGAGGGACCGGGACGCGAGTTGCTCGATCTGGCTTCGACGAATGCGGCGGAGACGCTGCGGCTCCTCAAGGCCCAATGGGAGATGGACCAGCACCGCAGTGAGTCGGCGCTGTCCGAGCTGCAAGAGGGACTGGAACTCCCAAGGCCTCCGGTGCGGATGGAGTGCTACGACATCTCCACGACGCAGGGCGTCGAGGTCGTCGGCAGCATGGTCGTCTTCGAGCACGGGGTCCCCAAGAAGAGCCACTACCGCCGCTTCAAGATCCGCACGGTCGTGGGCCAGGACGACTTCGCCAGCATGCGCGAGGTGCTTACCCGGCGCTTCGACCGTTGGCGCCGGGTGAACGAAGGGGAGCTCCGCGGTACCCGCGGTAGCCAGGCCTGGGCGATGTTGCCCGACCTGCTCATCGTCGACGGGGGCAAGGGCCAGCTAGGGATGGCGGTGGAGGTCCTGGAGACCTTTGGACTGACGGACCAGGTGCCCGTGGTGGGTCTGGCAAAGCGCTACGAGGAGATCTTCATCCCGTCACGGCGGGTGCCGGTGCGCTTCGACCCAGCGGCGCCGGCGATTCTGCTAATGCAGCGCATCCGCGACGAGGCCCACCGCTTCGCGATCACTTACCACCGGCAGAGACGGCAGAAGGTGGGGCTCGCCTCGCAGATCGACGAGATTCCGGGAATCGGGCCGATCAAGCGCCGTGCCTTGCTCAAGCACCTCGGGTCACTCGACGCGATCCAAAAGGCTGACGTTGCGACGTTGCGGGCGGTGCCGGGCATCTCCAAGGTCCTAGCGACCAACATCGTTGAGCATTTCGAGCGGCTGCGGAAGGAGAAGGAGCAGGAGGCAGAGGCCGGCGAGGTCTAGACGCTCACGGAGTGTCTGGATGACACGATTCCACGGATGGCCCTGGGCCATCCGTGGAATCGTGTGTTTCTGGGCAGGATTGTCCTAAGCGCGCTGCTTGATCGCGTCCTGGGCTCTAGCAATGAAGTCGGCGACGGGCATGGCGCCGAGGTCGCTGCCATCGCGCAGTCGCACGGCGACGGCGCCGTTTTCGGCTTCGCGGTCACCCACGACGAGCATGTAGGGCACCTTCATCATCTGCGCATCGCGAATCTTGGCGTTCATCCGCGAAGACGAGGCGTCCGTCTTGACGCGGATGCCGGCCTCGCGTAGTTGGTCCTCGACCTGTTTGGCGTAGTCGACGTGCCGGTCGGCGATGGGAATGATTCGCGCCTGCTCCGGCGACAGCCAGACCGGGAACGCGCCGGCATAGTGCTCGACCAGGATGCCGAAGAAGCGCTCGATCGAGCCCAACAGGGCACGGTGCACCATATAGGGCCGGTGTTCGAGGCCGTCCTCTCCAACGTAGGTCATGCCGAAGCGCTCCGGCTCGTTGAAGTCGAACTGAATCGTCGAGAGTTGCCAGGAACGCCCCAGCGCATCTTTGATTTTCAGGTCGATCTTGGGCCCGTAGAACGCGCCGCCGCCCTCATCCACCTTATATGCCAGACCCTCAGCGTCGATGGCCCGTCTCAGGGACTCCTGCGCCTGCTCCCAGCGCTCGGGCTCGCCCACGGCCTTCTCGGGCCGCGTCGCCAGGTAGGCCTGGATATCCTCAAAGCCGAAGGCGCGCAGGATCGACAGGGAGAAGCGCAGCACCCGGAGCGCCTCGGACTCGATCTGGTCCGGTGTGCAGATGATGTGGGCATCATCCTGCGTGAAGCCGCGGACGCGCATCAGGCCGTGAAGTACACCGCTCGGCTCGTACCGATAGACCGTCCCCAGCTCGGCCCAGCGCAGGGGCAGCTCGCGATAGGAGCGGAGCTGCGTTTTGTAGATCAGGATGTGGAAGGGGCAGTTCATCGGCTTCATGTAGTAGTTCTGCCCGTCCAGGTCCATCGGGGAGTACATGGCGTCCTTGTAGAAATCGAGATGTCCTGACGTCTCCCAGAGCCATGACTTCCCTATGTGCGGCGTGAAGACGAGGTCGTAACCACCCTGCAGGTGGCGCTCGCGCCAGAAGTCCTCGATCGTCTTGCGCATAAGCGCGCCGCGGGGGTGCCAGTAGGCCAGGCCAGGGCCTGCCTCCTCGTGGAACGAGACCAGATCGAGCTCGCGGATCAGCCGCCGGTGGTCGCGCTTCTTGACCTCCTCCAGCCAGTCAAGGTACTCACGGAGCTCCTTGGGCTTGAGCCACGCCGTGCCGTAGATGCGCTGGAGCATCGGCTTGTTGGAGTCGCCGCGCCAGTAGGCACCAGCCGTGTTGAGCAGCTTTACGGCCTTGGCGTCGATCTCCTTCGAGTTGCGGACGTGCGGCCCGCGGCACAGGTCGACAAAGCTGCCGCTGCGGTAGATGGAGAGCTTCGACGCTTCGGCGGATTTCTCGCCGTATTCGTCGGTGCCGCGCTGCAGGATGTCGTTGATCAGCTCGAGCTTGTACGGCTGGTCGGCAAAGAGAGCTCGGGCAGCATCGGGCGCGATCTCCTCGTAGACGAAGTCGCGATCCTCGTCGATAAGCTCTTTCATCCGCGCCTCGATTACATCCAGATCCTCCTGGGTGAGCGTACGCGGCAGGTCGAAGTCATAGTAGAAGCCGTTCTCGATTGGGGGGCCAATGGCGATCTTGGCCTCCGGGAACTTCTCCAGTACTGCAGCCGCCATCATATGGGCGGCCGAGTGGCGGACCCGATACAACTTGCTCTCGTGATATGCTTCTGGATTACCCTGTTCCATCGTCTTCCTCCTCTCAACAGAAAGCGCCCCAGTCCGCTTGGGACGTGGGGCGCCACGTGGTTCCACCCAAGTTCCTGCGTGTCCGAAGGGGCACGACAGGCACTCTGATCGCGCTAACGGGCGAACCCGGGGAGCTATACTCGGTGCTCTTTCCAGCTCCCGCTCGCGGGGGGTATTCGCCGGGTTTTCGTGGAGGAGGCTCTCAGCCGGTGGCCCCCAGTTTCTGTCACGGTCTGCCGGGTACTCGTCCCGCTCAACGCTTTGGCGCGTGCTGTTCAGCACGCCAACCTATTTGTATTATAGATAGCTTGGGGGTAATAGTCAAGCAATATAGGTGACCGGACACAGAACCCCTCGCAAGGTCCAGAAACCTTGCGAGGGGGCGGAGATGCCGGGATGAGGAGCTTTGTGGTATGATAGCCCCTGGTCGTTTAGAGTGGGATCGGGAGTTTGTGCGTGTCGCCTTTGTTCACGTTCGATCTGATGGCGAAAGAAGGGATGGCGCGCGCTGGTGTGTTTCACACGGCGCACGGGCCCTTGCTCACGCCTGTGTATGCCCCGGTGGGGACGCAGGCCAGCGTCAAAGCCGTCACCCCGCGCCAGTTGCATGAGGTCGGCGCCTCGCTGGTGCTGGCCAATACCTACCATCTGTACCTGCGACCCGGCGATGCGCTGGTCGCGGCGTTGGGGGGTGTCCACCATTTTATGGGGTGGGATGGCCCCATGTTGACGGATTCCGGAGGGTTTCAGGTCTTCAGCCTGGCTGGTGGAGGTGGCAAGCAGTCGTTGCGCAAGATCGATGATGACGGTGTGACCTTCCGGTCACACATCGACGGGCGCACGCACCGGTTCACGCCTGAGAAGGTGATGGAGATCGAGCAGAATCTCGGCGCCGACATCGCGATGGTGCTCGACGAGTGCTCGGTACCCGATGACTACGATTACCTGAAGCGGCAGGCCCTGCCACGGACACACGCGTGGGCCGAGCGCTGCAAAATGGCGCACACCCGCGCGGATCAAGCGCTGTTCGGCATCGTGCAGGGCGGTATCTATCCTGACCTGCGACAGGCCAGCGCCGAGGCGTTGCTCCCGCTCGACTTTCCGGGGTATGCTATCGGCGGCCTATCGGTGGGTGAAAGCAAGGCGGATATGCACGTCGCATTGGACGCCACGACGCCCGCCTTGCCGGAGGGCAAGCCACGCTATCTGATGGGCGTGGGCACGCCGGAGGATCTGGTGGAGGGCGTGGCGCGGGGCATCGATATCTTTGACTGTGTCCTGCCCACGCGCGTGGCCCGCAACGGTCAGGCACTGCTCAGGACGGGGAAGTTCAATATGCGCAACGCCCGCTTCGCCGAGGATCCTGCGCCTCTCGATGAGACCTGCGACTGCTATACGTGCCGGCACTTCAGCCGGGCCTACATTCGGCATCTCTTCGTGGCGAAGGAAATGCTGGGTGCCACGCTGTTGACGATTCACAACCTTCATACCATGCTATCGCTGATGGGCGATATCCGGAGTGCGGTCGTTGCCGGGTGCTTTGGTGAGTTCCGCGCGGCGTTCTGGGAGGCGCGGGGGGAAGGAATCAGAGAATCTAAGAATCAGAGAATGACAGAATGACCAGACAACAATCGCTTGGGTTCGCTGATTTTCCATTCTGTGATTCTTTGAATCATTGTCTTGGGAATGTGAGAGTGGGTGAAGATGGATACGTTGTCGCGGAATGACCCGTGTTGGTGCGGGAGTGGGAAGAAGTACAAGCACTGCCATATGAAGCAGGACTTGGCGGAGATGCGGTCTCGCCGGCGGGTCGTCCCGCGCAGGGACCGCCAGGTGATCATCAAGACGCCGGAGCAGATTGAGGGCATCCGCAAGGCGTGCTATCTGACGCGCGATATCCTCGATAGCCTCGACGGTCGCATCGTGCCGGGGATCACGACGGAGCAGATTAACACATGGGTGCACGAGATGACCGTCGCTGCGGGCGCGGTGCCGGCACCTCTGAACTACCGCGGCTATCCCAAGAGCGTCTGCACCTCAATCAACGACGTGATTTGCCACGGAATTCCGACGCCGGATCGCGTGCTCAAGGAGGGCGACATCATCAACATCGATGTGACGTCGATTCTGGGCGGCTATTACGGTGACTCCAGCCGAATGTACCTGGTCGGCGAGGTCTCGGAGGCCGCGCGCCGGCTGGTCGAGGTGACGCGCCAATGCCTCGAGGTCGGCATCGAGCAGGTGAGACCGGGAAACACCGTCGGCGATATCGGGTATGCGATCCAGCAGCTTGCCGAGGGCTCGGGGTACTCCGTGGTGCGGGCGTTTGTGGGCCACGGAACAGGGATTGCCTTTCACGAAGCACCCGACGTTCCACACTATGGTGAGCCGGGCACCGGCGTGACGCTGGTCCCCAATATGGTGTTCACCGTCGAACCCATGATCAACATCGGGGGATACCAGGCAGTGGTGTTGGAGGATGGCTGGACGGCGGTGACCAAGGATGGCTCGCTCTCGGCACAATGGGAGCACACCGTGCGCGTCACCGACGACGGTGTAGAGGTCATGACCGGACGGTAATGCTCAGTTGAGTTAGCTCGGAGTAACCGATTTGTCGGTTCTGGTGTCGACAGCTGGGGAACCGTAACGACTGAAGTCGTTACTATGAACCTAGTCTACTGACCGCTATGCAGGTGAGGCGAGTTCGCCTATTGAGGATTTGTAGATCTCTGGTTGCTTTATTGCCACGAAGTCGTGGTCTGGTATAATGCGGCGCAGCGACATTCTGAGGAGGGTTCCATGCAGGGCGATGCCAATGAGATCCGCAAGGGTCTGCGGGATGTGATCGACTTTGAGATTGGGTTGGACGTGGTTTCCTTGGGCATGATCCGGGAGATCGACACGGAAGGCGAGGGCGTTCGGATCACGATGATCCTGACTTCACCGATGTGCCCCATGGCCTCCTTTATGATGAATCAGGTCCGGGATCGTGCTGCTGAGCTGACCGACAAGCCTGTCGAGGTAGTGATGGGTAAGGAGCTCTGGAAGCCCGATATGATGGAGGCGGAGGCCCGCGAGGCGCTCGGGATCTGATCTTTCTTGACAATCCGATCCATCGGATGATAATGTAGGTATAGTCTGTACTCTGGAGGGGTGCATAGCCCAATCTCCTTGGGTGCAGAAGAAAAGATGTCAAAGGCTGTGATGGGGAGAAGTAGTCGGGTGGCACCTGACAGGGACGTGTGACCGTAGACTGAGAGTCACATCCAGTGAAAGCCCGGTGAAGTTCGCCCCTGAGCCGGCTGTTGAACGGTCCAAATGAGGGCCCAGTAGATGGTTCCGCATGCCCAGCGTTAACGGGGCAATCCCATCGCCAGAAGGCTGTGGGTGAGTGGCGTTGCAGTGACGTGCGGCGCAAGCAGGGTGGTACCACGGGAGTTACGCTCTCGTCCCAGCAGGGATGAGGGCGTTTTTGTTTGTCTGAGGGTTGGCATCCTACACGGGGACGGTCACCAAGTGGTGTGGCTGTCAGGTGTTCAGTCTGCAGGAGGTGGTCTATGGGTTCGTTCGATGAGTTGGAGCAGATCCGTGAGCAGGCGTTAGCCGATTTGGCGGGCGCCAGCACGACGCCGGCGCTGGAAGCCTGGGAAGACCGCTATCTGGGGCGTAAGGGCGAGATCACGCTGCGCGCGCGCACAG
Source organism: Anaerolineae bacterium (assembly GCA_034676785.1). Taxonomy (GTDB): domain Bacteria; phylum Chloroflexota; class Anaerolineae; order B4-G1; family SLSP01; genus PWVB01. The sequence goes on from JAXDDP010000082.1 coordinate 9,815, forward strand.
TGGGCCAGTTACCTCAGGAGGACCGCCCGGCGTTTGGCCAACGCGTAAACGAGGTCAAACGGCTTCTGATGGAGGCCTATGGGGCGCGGGCCGAGGAGATCAGCCACGCAGAACTCGAGACCCGGTTGGCGGCTGAGGCCATCGATGTGACGCTGCCAGGGCGTCCGGTGGTTCCAGGGCACCTGCATCTCACGACGCAGGCGTTGCGTGAGCTGTATGCGATCTTCGGCAAGATGGGGTTCGAAGTCTATGAGGCACCGGACGTGGAACTGGAGGCCTACAACTTCGACCTGCTCAACATCCCCGAATATCATCCGGCGCGCGACATGTGGGACACCTTCTGGGTGAAGGAAACGGGGGAGGGGCCGAGCGATCGCAGGTTACTGCGGACGCACACGTCGCCCGGGCAGATACGGGCGATGCGTGAGCGGTGTCCTGAGCCGATCCGCGTTATCCTCCCGGGAAAGTGCTATCGCTACGAGCAGATCACCGTCAGGGCCGAGCACCAGTTCTATCAGTTGGAGGGCCTCGCGGTGGGGCGCGGCACCACGATGACCGACCTCATCGGCACGATTGCACAGTTCGCCCGAATGTTCTACGGACCTGACCGGACGGTGCGCGTCCGGGGTTCATACTTCCCGTTCACCGAACCGAGCGTCGAGGTGGATACCGAATGCATCCTGTGCGGCGGGAAAGGATGCCCTGTCTGCAAGTACACGGGCTGGCTGGAGGTCGCCGGTGCCGGCATGGTGCACCCCGTCGTCCTCGAGAACGGCGGTTACGATCCCGAGACCTGGAGCGGCTTCGCCTTCGGCTTCGGCGTTGAACGCCCGTCGATGATGAAGTACAGCGTGCAGGATATCCGCTGGTTCTATGGGAACGACCTGCGATTCCTCAGGCGATTCTGATGAGGTGAACGATGAAAATACCACTATCCTGGCTTAACGATTACGTCGAGGTGGCAGACCTCGATATTGGCGAGTTGCGACAGCGATTGGACCTTGCCGGGTTGGAGGTCGGGTCGATCGAGGCGATCGGCTACCCGGGCGCGGAGCTTCCCTGGGATCCTGAGAAGGTGATGACAGCAGCGGTGCTTGCCGTTCGACCCCATCCGAACGCGGACCGGCTGGTCCTGGTCGAGGTGGACTACGGCGGGGCGGAGCACGAGATTGCCGTGACCGGTGCGCCGAGCCTCTACGCCCGCAAGGGGCAGACGGACCTGAATCTCAAGGTGGCCTTTGCCTGGGAAGGCGCGGAGCTCTACGACGGCCATGCGGAAGGCTTTGTCAAGGCCCGGCTCAAGAAAACGCAGATCAGGGGCGAGCCCTCGCGCGCGATGGTTTGCTCTGAGAAGGAACTGGGCCTCTCCGAGGCATCCGGGGACATCATCTATCTCCCTGACGACACGCCTGTGGGGGTGCCGCTGACCAAGATCCTTGGCGACTACGTGATCGACTTCGAGATCAAAGGGCCATTCGGACACCTGCAGTCGATCTATGGCATCGCCCGCGAGATCTCTGCATTGTACGGGCGCCCGCTCAAGCGCGATCCGCTGACGGCAGCCGAGGCTATGGGATTGCAGGTGGTGTCGCAAGCCGGGGCCTTTGAGGGAACAGGGTTCGTGGATCTGGCGATCGCCGATGCCAAGCTCTGTTCTCGATACACGGCAACGATGATCCGCAACGTGGAGATCAGGCCCTCGCCGCTTTGGATGCAGCTTCGACTGCAACGGGCCGGCGTCCGCCCGATCAGCAACATCGTGGACATCACGAACTATGTGATGATGGAGTTGGGCCAACCGCTCCACGCCTTCGACTATGCTGAGGTGCGCCCGCGACCCGGGACAACACAGCCGGCGATCGTCGTGCGTCCCGCTGCACCAGGTGAGCAGATGGCGACACTGGATGGTGAACTACGGACCTTCGACGAGCAGATGCTCCTGATCACCGACGGTCAGGGCGCGGTCGGCGTCGCTGGTGTGATGGGCGGTCTTGACAGCGAGATCGATGACGATACGCGTGACGTGCTGCTCGAGGCGGCGAACTTCAACTTCCTCAACATCCGGCGTACCGGTCAGAAGCTCAAGCTGACGACCGAGGCTTCAACCCGGTTCGGGAAGCGGGTCGATCCCGAGTTGACGCTGCCCGCGGCGGCCCGTGCAGCAGAGCTGATGCGCGATCTGGCGAACGCGACGATCGATCCTGTCGTGATGGATCTTTATCCGGGCAAGCCCGCAAAGCGCACTATCGTCTATGATCCGGCGCTCGCGAACCGCCTGCTGGGTATGGAGATTCCCCGGGTCGAGCAGATGCGCATCTTGCGGGCGCTGGCTTTCGACGTCGCTGATACAGGCACCACGTGGACGGTGACTGTGCCCTCCTACCGCCTGGACGTGGGACTTCCTGTCGACCTGGTCGAGGAGGTCGCCCGTGTGTGGGGTTATGATCGGTTCCCGGAGACGCTCATTG
>JAXDDP010000085.1:0-6520 GCA_034676785.1 Anaerolineae bacterium
TCCGGGTCGCGCACAAACATCCGTGCCGCCGCGGCCCGCTGCACCTGACCACCCGAGAGCTTGACGCCTCGCGGGCCGATCACGGTACCGAGCCCGTGCTCCAGATCGGCCAGGTCCGTCTCCATCACGGCCTTGTAGAGCGCTGCCTCCACATCGACACTCGCGGCGTCGGAGGGCAATCCCATCAGGATGTTGTCGCGCAGCGTGTCGCTGAAGAGCCGCGGCACCTGCGCGGTGTAGGCACAGCGCGGCGGGACGAAAAAAGACGCCGCATCCTCGATCCGGTGCCCGTTCCAGCGGAGCTCCCCCGCGTCCGGTGGCAGCAAGCCCAGCAGCGCGCGCAGCAGCGTGCTCTTCCCCGAGCCTACCCTACCCGTCACGACAGCGAAATCTCCCCGGTTGATGTCAAACGAGACGGCCTCGATGCCTCGGCCCGTGTCCGGGTAGTGATAGGTAAGCCCTCTGACTTCGAGCAGCTCAAGGCGGTGTTCACGCGTCCGCGGCACATACGGGATCTCCGGCAGGTCACGGGTCAGCACAGCGGGTCGTTGCGCGACGAGCATCTCCGCAGGCGCGCCCTGCAAGAGCTCCGTCATTCGATTCAGTGACACCGTCGTCTGCTGTCCCCACGCCGTCATGCTACCCACCGCCGTGATGCCGTACGTCACGGTCCCGAGGTAGGTCACGAACAGAGCGAAGTCACCCACAGTGAAGGTGCCCTCACCCATCGCCTGGGCACCCAACAGCAGGATCAGGCCCATGCAGAGGTCGATCGCACTATCGGAGATCGTCCAGCGCGCCTCGCTGACCAGGGCATCCTTGAGCGCCGCCTTGCGGCGCGTCTCGTTGATGCGGTCGAAACGGGCCTTCGCACGCGCCTCGGCACCGTTGACCTTCACCGCCAGCACGCTGCCGAAGACATCGCCGATGAAAGCCGTAACGCGCCCGGCAGCCGCACGGCTCGCCGCACGGTAGCGCTGCACATACCGGCTCAGAATGAAGGTCGTGACGATCACGATCGCCAACGGCAAGAGCAGACCCAAGGTCAGTCGTAGATTGACGCGCGCCAGGATGACCAGGCCCACCAGCGCCGCCCCCGTCTGACCGATGACCTCGACGGTCCAGTCGGCGCTGAAATCCGCCAGATGGTAGACATCGCCCCGGAAGCGGCTGATCGCCTCGCCGGGCGAGCCGGGCAGTGCGCGTGCGCCGGGCCGGTTCAGAATCCGCGAAAGCAGGTTCATCTGCAACAGGCCAAACGTCTCATAGTAGAAACGCGGCCAGGTGATTTGCCCCACGACCAACAACCCTGCCCTCAGAGCAGCAATGGCTACCAACAGCGCCAGCAGTCCCCACAGGTCAACCATCGCGGGCGCCTCGCCCGACAGCCGGTCCATGATTTCACGGGTCAAGAGCCCCGGAAGCAGCGGCACAAAGCGAATCGCGGTCCAGTTGAGCAGCGCCAGAGTATAGATGCCCGGCGAGTGGCGGATGATCTTGCCGGTAGCTTGCCAGACATTCATACGAGCACCTCCTCCAGCCCGGTCCGCAGCAGGTGCGCGAAGCGTGAGGTCGGGTCCGCTGCCAGGGCAAGCCGGTCGCCAGATTCCGAGACGCGACCGTCGTCCAGGATCATGATCTTCGTGGCGCGCTGTACCGTCGCCAGGCGATGCGCCACGATCACGGCAGTCCGGTCGCGGAACAGCCGGTCGATTGCACGCTCCATCAACCGCTCGGTGAGCGGATCGAGGCGCGACGAAGCCTCATCCAGGATCACCAGGCCCGGATCACGCAGAAACACGCGGGTGAACGCCAGCAGCTGCGCTTCGCCTGCCGATAGTCCGGCACTGTTGCCCTGCAACTCGGTGTCGAGGCCGCCCGGCAAGTCTTGCAGCCACGTCCCGAGACCCAGTTGGTCGACGACAGACAGGATCGTCTCATCACTGATGCTGTCGTCGAAAAGGGTCAGATTGTCGCGCACGGTGGCCTCGAAAAGCTGGACGTCCTGGGTGACGATGCCAACGCGCCGGCGCAGGTCAGCAACCGGCACATCACGCAGGTCGACGCCTCCGATCCGCACCGCGCCCCCCTCCGGGTCGTACAGCCGGCAGAGGAGGCGCGTCAACGTCGTCTTGCCACTACCGGTACGCCCGAGAACGCCCAGAACCTCGCCCGCCTCAAGCCTCCACGAGAGATCGCGTAGCACTGGATCATCGTGCTCATAGCGGAACGTGACCCTATCAAAGGCCACGGGGAGAGCACCGGGGGGCAATGTCGCCGCCTGCGTCGGCTCCGGATCGCGCACCAGGGGCGCCGTGTTGAAAAGCTCCTGAATCCGCTCGATGCTACCGGTTGCCGACTGAAGATCGCGGAGCTGGCGTGCGAGCTGGTTCAGGGGCCATTGGAGCATCGTGTTGTAGTGGAAGACCAGGTAGACGGCCCCGATGGTGAGGACGCCCTGCAGCATCAGATAACCGCCCAATGCCAGGGCCAACACGGTTCCCAGCGCAAGCATGCCCTCGCTGAATCCCCAGTTCAGCGAGACACTGATCATAAAGGCCCTCTGGCTTCTGGTGTAGAGTTGGCCTACCGCTCTTTGCAGCCCGCGAAGCACGTACGCCACTGCGCCGTTGGCCCGGATGTCTTCGGTGCCGCTGAGCCGCTCCTCCAGGAACCCGAACAGGTCGGAACTTGCCTGCCGCTGCGCCTTCCACAAAGGCGCCGTGATCGAGACCGACTTGGTCAGCACGAGGGCGACAATCGACACAAAGACCAGGAAGGTAATGCCAATCCGCCAGTCCTCGCGGAAGAGCAAGGCGAGGATGCCCAGCAGCAGAACAGCATTGCCCACGACCTGGATGACGAACTGCGAGAAGAAGTTGGACAGCACATCGACATCGCCGTCAATACGCTCGATGATGCTGCCAGGCGTCTGCTCGTTGTGGAACGGCATATCCAGCCCCAGGCAGTGACCTGCGAGATCCCCGCGCATCCTGTTGGTAGCGCGCCAGCGTACATCCTGTGTCACGTACATAGAAGCCAGTCCCACAAGCCGCCCGATGACGACCAGCACAAAGAAGAGCACGGCCTGTCGCAGGAGTACGTCCGAAAAGCCACCGCTGCTCTGGGCAGTGTCGATGAACTGCCGCAGGATCTGCGGCGTCCACAGCTGCAGACCTATGCAGCCGAACAGCAGAACCGCCAGTAGCGCCACCTTCTGCCGTAACGGTCGCAGATAGGTACCAAGCAATGCTTGATACTGTCTGAGCGTGTTCACGATAGGCTGAGTCTCGGTCAACTGGGTCTCCAATTACGGATGAGCGACGCCAACTGGACATCGTAGTCCGACTCGGCAGCCTGCCAAGCAGCTGTAGATGGGGCCAATAGATGGTCGCTGGGTGCCCACCTTGCTCCAGGGCTTGACATTTCTCGTTAATATAGTACAATCTCTTCTCAGAAATGCAGGAAGGTTTCCCACAGTTGGCAGTTCCCCTAGCTGGTACCAGTTAGATGAGCACTGTGACCTACTGAAGACTGGTAGCAGATCAACTTCGGATTAGCAGCAGTCTCCACAACGCCTGAGAAGCCTCAGTCCCTGCCTGGCAGCTGGCAGCACGCTAGACCGTGCATGCAAGCGCCAGCGGGCACAGCCTGCGATATTAGGTAACGTTAGGATTTTGAAGGAATATGGCTAAGCAATTGCAGATTACGCCCCTCGGCGGCCTGGGGGGCATTGGTAAGAACATGACAGTGTTCGAATATGGCCGCAATATGCTGGTAGTTGATTGTGGTGTGATGTTTCCCTCGAGCGATATGTACGGCATCGATTTGGTTCTGCCGGACTTCGAGGTTGTCGTCAAGAATCAGGATCGTCTTCGTGGCATCGTGTTGACGCACGGCCACATGGATCACATCGGTGCGCTCCCCTATCTGGTTCAACAGATCGAGACGGTGATCTACGGAACCCCCTTGACGCTGGGATTGGTCAAGAAGCAACTTGAAGAAAAGGGGTTGCTGCATCGAGCTGAGCTACGTGTCCTGCAGCAGGGGGATACGGTTGAGCTTGGCCCATTCAAGGTGAGCCCATTCGCCGTGGCGCACTCGATTCCGGACGCCGTGGGGCTGGTGATTGAGACACCGGTAGGCAAGGTCGTCCATACCGGCGACTATAAACTCGATGAGACGCCTGCAGGCGGCCGCACAACGGACTTGGTAGCACTCCGGCGCCTGACGAAGGGCGGAGTCCTGGCTATGCTGGGCGACTCGACCAACGCCGATGAGCCCGGTCGAACGGAGACCGAAGCGGTGGTACGGGAAACCCTTGACCGGCTGTTCAGCCAGGCCAAGGGCCAACGCATCATCATCGCCACTTTCTCATCGCTCCTGGCACGGCTCCAGGAGATCGTGGACCTGGCCCAGAAGCACGGTCGCAAGGTCGCCCTCACCGGCCGGAGCCTCGTCGAGAACGTGGAGTTGGCCCGCGATCTGGGTTACCTCCGAGTGCCAGACGACATCATCATCGACGCCCAGGCGCGGATCGCGCCCGGAAAGGTCGTGGTGCTCTCCACTGGATCACAGGGCGAGCCTCGCTCAGCGCTCAACCGCATGGCCGATGGCACGCACCGGCAGGTGAAGGTCGGACAGGGTGATGTGATCATCATCTCCGGCGGCACGATCCCCGGCAACGAGGAAGACGTCAGCCGCATGATCAACAACCTCTTCGAGCGCGGAGCCAATGTGATCTATGGTGCGCTGGCGAAGGTGCACGTGTCGGGCCACGGCAGCCGTGAGGATATGCGGGCGATGCTCGAGGCCGTTCGGCCCCGCTTCCTGATCCCCGTTCACGGCGAGCCCCGCCACCGATATCTGCACCGGCAGTTGGCGCAGGAAGTTGGCTTGCCCCAGGATCGTGTCTTCATCCTCAAGGACGGAATTCCCTGGGCCAGTGACGGCACAAAGGCCTGGACGGAGAAGGCGATTGCGCTCGACGACGTGCTCGTCGATGGACGCCTGGTGGGCGAGATCGGCGAGGTTGTGATCCGCGATCGCCAACGCCTGTCACAGGATGGCTTCATCGTGGCCCTGATCCCGGTCAACAAGAAGCGGCAGCTCGTGGGCGAGCCCCAGCTTGTGAGCCGCGGGTTCGTTGCCCTGGATACATCCACGGAACTGCTCGACGCGAGTCGCAAGGAGATCAAGCGTCAGGTGAGCCGCGGCAACCAGGATCTCAAGCAGCCGCTTGAACAGCTTTTCTACCGGATGACGCAACTGCGTCCGGTCGTCCTACCGCAGTTCATCCAGGTCTAACCCGACCCCGCCACAGAGCCTTCAGCAACCCTGAAGGCTCTGTGCTATACTGCGTGCATCTGCCAAGGAGGACCGCTATGACACCACGAGAGATCATCCTTGCGAACATCGCCCACGAGAGCTCGCCGCGCTGCGGGCTGACCTTCGATCGGGGCCGCATCAACGATACGCTCGGTTGCGGCTTGGCGCCTCACGGGTACGAGCAAAAGCGCTGGGTCGAGGGCAAGCTGGAGTACTACGATGACGAGTGGGGCAACCTCTGGGTTCGGATGTGCGAGGGCTCACTCAAAGGCGAGATCTTCCGACCCGCCATCGAGGACTGGTCCCAGCTCGACGATCTGCACCCTCCGGACTACAGTCATCCTGACTGCGCCGACTTCATGAATGCGCTCTTCGCCGAGCCCTCCCCCAAGTTCAAGTTGGCCCACATCGGCGGCTGGGTGTTCGACAACGCACGTTACTTGCGCAAGATGGAGATCTACTTCGCGGACATGGCGCTCTACCCCGAAGAGCTCCACCGCATGCACGCCATCGTCGCGGGCGTCTACGAGCAGAAGATCCATCTGGCGGGCAAGGCTGGTGCAGATGGCATCATGATCGGCGAGGATATGGGCACGCAGACAGGCCTGCTCTTCAGTCCCAGGATGTTCCGCGAGTACTTCAAGCCGATGTACACGCGCCTGATGGCGATCGCCCACGGCTACGGGATGAAGGTCTTGATGCACTCGTGTGGTCAGAACTGGTCCATCGTGCCCGATCTGCTCGATGCGGGCGTCGACGTCTTCCAGTTCGACCAGCCTGCAGTCTACGATATGCCCAAACTCGCTGCGCTGCTACGGGAGCGCAAGGCGGCGCTCTGGAGCCCCGTCGACATCCAGAAGATCCTGCCCACGGGCGACCGCGAGGTGATCGAGGATGGCGCCAGAGAGATGATCGACATCTTCGAGGGCGGCCTGATCTGCAAGAACTACCCCGATCTGCCCGGCATTGGCGTCAAGCCGGAATGGGACGACTGGGCCTACCACGCGATCTGCGACCGGATGGGGATTGCGCCGGATGCGCGAAGCGCTGAATGAGCGAATACAGAATAGGCGAGTAGGCGAGAAGTGAGCCTGCGAAGCGCTGTCTCGCCGCGATATCGACGCTCAGCAATTGGAACTCGAAGCGGCGTCGACAGCTACGGGGTCCAGATCGTGGCTTCGATGTGGGTCTG
>JAXDDP010000086.1:0-3320 GCA_034676785.1 Anaerolineae bacterium
GGCACACGGCCGTGCGCCGGACTGGTATGACAGGATAATGTGACCATCCATCACTGGGCCTGGGGGCTGACGATGGGCGCTGAGTATGCCATAGGGGGCAGTGTCATCAACACAGGGCGTGAGTTGACCCAGTTCCGCGGCGATCTCACCAACACGTGGTCGGATGTGATGATCGGCAATGCGGGAGCCGCGCTGGGCTGCAGTCTGCGCGTGCTTGGGCCGTATGACGTCGCTAGACAGTTCAACTTTCATATGATGCAGTGGAGACGTCAATGAGACAGCGAGTTGGACGGGGCATCCTACTGTGCCTGATCCTCGCACTGTGCGCATGTGGGGTGAACTACCTGGATCGAGCAAGAGAGCAGGTGGTGGTAGGTGATCTGAGAGACGATGCTGTGGCTGCACTTGAAGCTAGCGCCTGGTACTACCAGCCCTGTCACTACGGTGACCTTGTCGAGGACCTCTTCTTTTTCGGGAGTCACCAGTACGACAAGGCGCAGATCGTGATTGTGAGTAGTGAGCCTGACGAGGACGTATACCGGGTCTACCAAGTCAGTAGCTTCGAATCCTATACGTGGCATACCGCATTCGGCGACTGTGTCGATCGAACACGCTTTGAGGAGTAAGATCCAAGCCATCGTTGGCGTGATGCTCGCCCTTATCAGATGACGCGGATTGCGACCGGCGCACAGTACGGCCTGTATGCGTGGATGCTTGGGGAGCTGGACCCCGAGGGCAGCTACGGATAGTGAGGCATCCGCGCACGGTTCTACAACAGCGGCGGAACCGAGATCGGCGCACAGGAGGCGCTCCTCGACGACGTGACCGGCCTCAGCAGCACGTGGTCAGAGCGCGGCGGCGTGGCGACCGCCCCCGCAGCGCGGCGACGATGCGTGTGGAGCTCTTCGACGAGCCGAACTCGGGCTGGGTCGGGTTCGACGCCGTGCGAGTGCAGGGCTACGACATCCAGAACAGCTATTTCTTGGGCGGGCAGCGGGTGGCGCTGCGCTACTGCCTCGGCACGACCTGTGAGGCGCCCACGTACCTGCACGGAGACCATGGCTTCGCAGACGAAGCTTGGGCAGCGCGAGCCTGGTGACGAACGCCAGCGGTGGCGTGGTTAGCGCGATGCGCTCGCGTGGTGTGTACGCGCACTATGCGTATGGAGAGGTGCGGGCGAGCAGTGGGACGGTGCCGACGGACCGGCGGTTCACGGGGCAACGCGAGGAGACGGGGCTGGGGTTGTATGACTACGTGGCGAGGAGATACGACCCGCTGCTGGGGCGGTTCATCCAGGCGGATACGATTGTTCCTTCGCCGCAGTCGCCCCAATCATTCAACAGATATGCGTATGTCCTGAACGCACCACTTCGATACGTTGATCCTACAGGTCACTGGTACGGCGGAGACCATTACGATCCGGCCAACATCGAGACAGTTGATGAGGCGTATCAGTATTCAAGGATGTCAGGACAGTGGAGCTATTACTGGGACGAGGTAACTAAGGTTAACCCCTATGCGGAGACTCAGCCGGAAGTGTGGACTGGAGAAGGACCGCTTGCTGACTTTGTGGCTTCGCCTTTCCAGGCTCCCCGCTTGCAGCTGAATCTGGGTGATGGGCTAGGGGTCGCTAAGGGCCGGGTGTCTGTCGGACTGGGCGATTGGGAATGGGAACTGGGTCTCAAGCAGAATTCACGCCTAGGGTCCAATGAGCGTCTACTATGGACCAGCAGTCATCTACGGGCCTACACCCCCGACGGATCATGGTTCGCGATTGGCCCATCCGAGGTAAGCATGGGCCGAAGGTTGGAGAAACTTCCAATGCAAGGACTCGGTTTGCAGCTCCGAACGATCGATTCGCTTGGCGTTGGAACCGGAGGCGTCATCAGGGCTGCGGGTACAGTGGAGTGCACTCTCTCGGGACAGGTAGCGGGTCTCGAACTGAGACATACCCTATACCTTAGGGTGGCTTCCAACAGCTATCCGCGACGGTATGCCGCCGCCGCGGTCGATATGGGGCTGGTAGTGACGGGGGTCTACGGGGTCACAGCGGCTATGGGACAACAGCCGCTGGCTCAGGCTGAAGGCTGGGCTCGCTAAAGGCTATCTGGTGTGAAGGAGTGTGTGGAAATGCCCAAGCTAAGCGTGAAAAGCCAGATCCAGCTGCGGAGAGAAGAGCCTTATCGCAGGGCTGTTGCTCAGTATGAGCTGATTCTGGCGCAGGATCCACATAACCTGGAAGCCCTGTTGGGTCTGGGCCGCGCGCAGATGCACCTGCGCGAGTACAACGACGTGTTAGGAACTATGCATCAGGCACTGGAAATCGCGCCGGACAGTGCCGAAGTTCACTTTGTGATGGGTTCGGCCTGTTATATGCTCAAGGCACATTCCCAGGCGTATCAGCATCTCCGAACCGCCGTTGCCCTTGGGCCCAATGTGGGCAAGTATCACGCCAGGTTGGGTGCCTGTCTGTTCCAGCGATGGCCAGAGAAGGCGCTAACACACGTTGACGCTGCATTCCGTCTGGATCCAGCGAGTCTCGGCCTCCACCCCAGACGTGTCCTGTGGCGTGCGCGCATCTTTGCTGGCGCCGCGCCCAACCTATGGCTAGCGTTCTGGGCCGGATTTGCGTTCGTCTTCACCTTCGCAGGATGGCAGAGGGGCGTACCTAGTTGGTTTTCGCAGCTTATCTCCCCATACACAACACGGGGATTGGGATCGCTCATTCGGATACCTTTCATGTCGGCCCCATATGTGGCAGCCATTGCAGTGCAGCTACACCGGCGCCGCTATCGCCGGGCCGTGTGGGCGTTTCTGCTCTGGGTCCTGTGGGGATTCATGGTCTACCTTCTGCCGATATGGTGAGCCCGGCGCTGTGAATCACGCACACCGATGACCACTATCGCAGTGGTACGTGATCCGCATCGCGCTGAACGACACGGCGGGGTTCACGGTGGAGGCGTACGCGGAGCACGACGCATCGACGTACAACAGCTACACGCGGCAGATGTCGACGGGCAAAGCATGGCGGTTTCGCAACTGGGTGTACCGCGGGAACGTCTACTTCGACACTTATCTGGAGTGGACGGGGACGCAACGGGGGGCGTTCGGGTACGACGGGCTGGAGCGGCTGACAAGCGCGGCAGTGACGGGGAACGGGGCGGGGCTGTACAGCCGCACCTACACCTACGATGCCCTGGGCAACCTGACGGGCAAGACCGGGGTGGGGAGCTACACCTACGGGGCGGCCAGCCCGTCGGGCTGCACGGCGGGGACGCCGCCGAACAAGGCGCACGCGGTGGCGGGGGTGCCGGGGCGCA
>JAXDDP010000090.1:0-9980 GCA_034676785.1 Anaerolineae bacterium
CTCGGCGAAGCCGTGGGTGGCTCTGCCGTACTCGACCCCGATGGCGACGGCAGAATCCAGCTCTATGGTTACCCGCTTATGCTCATCGCGAATCTGGAGGAGACGGGGGGCGATGTCGATCACACGATCTTTGTGAGCTTCGACACGGCGCAGGCCATCCTTGACCTGGTGCAGAAGGAGCCTCGACCCGCCTTCGAGACGATGCCGGAGAGCATCTCGACCGCTATGGTCAAAGTACGACTGGGCAGCAATGTCCACGACGTGGCCGTACGAATTCTGGAGCAGGTAACCGGCGTGGTGCCTCTGGAGAGCGCTGGCCTGTTCCAGACACAGAGGACGCAGATCGTTGGTCTGTTGCGCACCATCCTGGTGTTGCTTGGCGTGACGTGGCTGCTGTCGATGTTCTTCGTGGGCCTGGTGTTCTCGCTTGCCGCCCACGAGCGGCGCACCCAGATCGCCATACTGCGGGCGCTGGGAGCTACCCGCGATCTGGTCCTGAAGACGCTGTTGCTGGAGGGTCTCACACTGGCGCTCGCTGGCGGCCTGGCAGGTACCACAAGCGCGATGGTTGCCGTTGGTTTTTTCGGTGGGCCCATTGCCCAAGCTACGGGGATCCAGATAGAGCTCCCGCCGCCCTTGCTGCTCCTGGCTCTGGCGGCGGGGGCTCTGGCTCTGGCCGTGGTCAGTGTGGTCGTGGGTGCCTGGGTACCGGCGCGCGACATCAGCCAGCAGGAGCCAGCCCTGGCCATGCGGGAGTGACCGCATCGGCCCGGAGACAATGATCCGCACCTGGGTCGCTGTGTAGCGAAGCCAGCGCATGTTGACGCACAATCGGGGGAATCGATGAAACTGGTCCGTTTCGCCATAAGCAACCTCGCCGGAAGCCCTTTCCGTAGCTGGTTGGTCTTCTTCTGTGCAGCCCTGATGGCTGGATTTGTGGTCTCAGGCACGTTGGTCATTCGCGGCGCCGATAGCAGCCTGCGACTGGCGCTGGAGCGCCTGGGTGCCGATATCATCGTCGTTCCCAAAGGGCACAACCGGCGCCTGGAGAGCGCGCTGCTGATGGGCATGCCGGTCCATATGTGGATGCCCGACACGGTCGTCGATGAGGTCAGGGCTGTGGCGGGCGTCGAAGCGGCGTCACCGCAGATCTATCTGTCCACCCTGCGGGGCGCGACCTGTTGTTCTGTGCCCGAGATGTTCCTGATCGCCTACGATCCAGAGACCGACTTCACCCTCAAGCCGTGGCTGGACAAGAACCTGGAGGGGGGGCTCGCGTCAGGGGAGGCCGTCGGCGGCAGCCTGGTCTTTGTGCCCGTACAAGATGGTGCACTCCTGGTCTATGGCACCGCGCTGGCGCTGAGAGGCACGCTGGGGGCCACAGGCACCGGGCTCGACCAAAGCATGTTCTTTACCTTTGAGACGGCGTTCAGAATCGCCGAGGAATCGAGTGAGCTGGCGGTCAAGGAGCTCGATATCCCACCGCGTACCGTGTCTTCGGTGCTGGTGCGGGTCGGCCTGGATCAGGATCCTCACCAGGTGGCGCTGGCCATCGCGGAGAAGATCCCCGGCGTCACCGCGATGGAAACCAACAGCCTCTTCCAGGGACAACGGGAGCAGATCCTGAGCCTGTTGAACACCGTGGTAGCGCTGCTGGGCATCACGTGGCTGTTGGGCATGGGCCTGACCACCGTGATCTTTGCTCTGGCTGTCAACCAGCGACGGCGGCAGATCGGCGTCATGCGCGCGCTGGGCGCACGGCGTACCGTGGTCCTGAAATCGCTGCTGCTGGAAGCGGGCATGCTGGCCCTTGCCGGGGGCATCCTGGGCATTGCCATCGCCGCTCTGGCCGTCTACCTTTTCCGGCCTCTGATTGTGCGCCTGATGGGCGTTCCCTTTCTGTATCCAGCGTTCGTACCCATGGCAGGCCTCGGACTGGGTGCTCTGGCCCTGGTCCTTCTGGGTGTGCTCCTGGCCGCATCGATCCCGATCGTGCGCGTGAGCCTCCAGGACCCCGCCATCTCGATGAGGGAGTAAGCGATGATAACGTTGCAGGAAGTCAGCAAGACCTACACTGTGAGCAAAGAGGTAGCCGTCCCGGCCGTCCGCAATGTGACGCTGGACGTGGCCCGCGGTGAGTTTGTGGTCATCACCGGGCGTTCAGGCTCGGGCAAGACGACATTGTTGAGTCTGGTGGCCGGTCTGACCAAGCCAACATCAGGCAAGGTCCTGCTGGACAACGTTGAGGTCTGGCGTCTGCCCGACCATGAACAGTCGCTCCTGCGTAACCAGAAGGTCGGCTTCGTGTTCCAGTTTCCCAGCCTGCTGCCCACTCTGGACTGCCTGGACAACGTGATGCTGCCGACCCTCTTCGCCGACGGCGGTGATCCGGCTCAAGCCAAACAGCGGGCGACCCAACTCCTCGAACAGATGGGGCTCTCCGACAAGCTTCACGCCTACCCCCGCCAGCTCTCTGGGGGACAGCAGCAACGCGTCGTCATTGCGCGTGCTCTGATGAACGAGCCGCAACTCCTGCTGGCCGATGAGCCGACCAGCGATCTGGATGAAATCACGGAACACGAGATCCTGGACCTTTTCCGCGCCATTCACCAGCAGACAGGTGTGACTGTCCTGCTGGTGACCCACTCGGCCGAGTTGGGCAGCTATGGGACCCGATCGATCCAGATGGCCGGCGGGGAGATCGTGGCGTCGTAGCGCGCATCGCGGGGCAGGCACCATGAGACATCTGGCGAGCGCGATACTGGCCGTGGTCGTGATGGCCATCGCGCCGTTCGCTGCTGGAGCCAGCCCCCAAGAACCGCCGCCCGGGCCACTGGAGCCCAGGATTGCGCAAGATGTCCTGCAGGCACTCGATGCATTGCCGGCCGGCGAGCGATTGCCGGTCATCGTGACCTTTCAGGAGCAGGCCGACCTGCGTCCCGGTGGGTTGGCCGGTCGCAGCGAGCGCCAGGAGCACGTCGTCGGCGTGCTCCGCCGGACGGCGCAAGCCACGCAGGCGCCCTTCCGCGCCATGTTGGCGAGGCAGCGTCTGGCAGGGGACGTTGATCGGGTCACCTACTTCTGGATCTTCAACGGGCTGGCTGTGACGGCTACCCCCGACGTGATTCTCGAGCTCGCCTCTCGCCCGGAGGTGCGTTCCGTCACGCTGGATAGGGCCTTCTCTGCCCCCAATCCTTCCGCGACGGCGGCGGCGCAAAGCGTTTCCCCGGTCGAGCAGAACGTGCTCCTCATCAACGCGCCACCTCTGTGGGACCTGGGCTTTCAGGGTCAGGGGATCGTTGTCGCCAACATGGACACCGGGGTATCCGTCTCGCACCCCGATCTGGGCGCCCGGTGGCGCGGGGGAACGAATAGCTGGTTCGATCCCTACGGTGAGCACCCATCCAGCCCGGTTGATCTCAACGGCCACGGCACCGCGACGATGGGGATCATGGTCGGCGGCGATGCAGGCGGCACGGCCATCGGTGTCGCGCCACTGGCCCAATGGATTGCGGTCAAGATCTTTGACGATCGAGGCCAGGCCACGACGTCAGCCATCCATCTGGGCTTCCAGTGGCTACTCGATCCAGATGGGGATCCGTCGACGCCCGATGCCCCTCACGTGGTGAACAACTCCTGGAGGATTGGGGATGCGGAATGCGATCTTGCCTTCCAGCTCGATCTTCAGGCGCTTCGGGCCGCCGGCATCGTTCCGGTTTTTTCCGCAGGCAACACCGGCCCCGCCGATGCCACGAGCGTCAGTCCTGCGAACAATCCGGAAGCCCTGGCCGTAGGCGCCACCGACAAGAGCGATCTGATCTATGCCGGCAGTGCGCGTGGGCCTTCGTCCTGCGGCGAGTCCGCGACGATCTTCCCTGAGGTGGTCGCACCTGGCGTGGACATCCGCACAGCAGGCCGCTTTGCCACCTACCAGACGGTCACCGGCACCTCCATGGCGGCCCCTCACGTTGCCGGAGCGTTGGCTCTACTCCTGAGCGCCTATCCGAACCTATCGGTCAGCCAGCAAGAGGCGGCCCTGCGCCACGGCGCCGTCGATCTTGGTCCGGTGGGGAGTGACAACACCTACGGGTATGGTCGGATCGACGCGCTGGCAGCTTACGCGTATCTCATTCACTCTGCCCAGCTGTCCATCGGCCAGTCGGCCAATCCCGACCCGGTGGAGTCCGGCACGCCGCTGACCTACACGCTGACGATCACGAACACGGGTCCGATCGCTGCGGGCGTGGTTACGGTCACTGACGTGTTGCCGGCTGGGGCGATCTACGGCAGTGCCGCAGGGGAGGAATGGTGCTGTGACCAGCTCACGGGTACTGTCACCTGCACCCTGTCAGACCTGGCCATCGGAACCGCGCCGACCCTCGTGATCACGGTGACGGCGCCAGGCTCCAGCGGATGGGTTACCAACACCGCAACGGTATCGGGTCAGGCGATGGATCCTGACATAACGGACAACGTCGCCAGTGTGACCACCCAAGTTCTGCGCATCTATCGTGTCTTCCTGCCCATCGCGCTACGATAGGCGACCGAGACTACCCGACCAGCGCATACCCCACACCACGAACGGTACGGATGAAGTCCGACCGTCCCGTGGCGGACGCCGCTTTGCTGCGGATGCGATGGATGTGGTGGCGCACGATGTCACCGGCCTCAAAGCGGTCACACTCGTAGCCGAGCACATGCCGGACCAGCACCTGGACGGCTACCACGTTGGGCGCCTCCCGGGCCAGATGGGCCACCATATCGAACTCGGTGGGCGTGAGTTCGAGCCTCTGGCCATCCAGGTCGATGATGTGTTGTGCCAGGTCGATGACCAGTCCGCCTCGCTTCAGCCTCTGAGGATTCTCTGTGATGCTCTGGGGCGTTTCCCGCGCTACAGCCGGCACAGTCTGAACAACCGCCGCCCGGATTTCCTCCAGGTTGGCAGTGAGGCTCTGCTGCACCTGCAGCAGCAGGGCCCGCTGGCGCCGCTCGCGCTCGCGCTTCACGAGCGCCGTGCGCACACTCTCCCGCAGCGCGATTGTGTCGGTTGGCTTCAGCAGATAGTCGTGCGCGCCCTGCTTGAGCGCACTGATGGCCGTCTCCATCGAGCCATGGGCCGTGAGAACGATCACGGCCACATCGAGTGCCCGCGCGCGCAACGCGTTGAGAACCTCGATGCCGCCGATCCCCCTCATCTTCAGGTCGAGCAACACAAGATCGAACTGCTCGTTGGCGATCTGAGCCAGCGCCTGTTCGCCGCTCGCAACGGCGCGTACCTGGTATCCATCGCGATCGAGCAAGTCCTCCAGAGACATGCGGATGGATTCCTCATCATCGACAACGAGTATTCTGGCCGGTGTTCCCATCATCACTCCCCTTCACTAGACTCAAGCTGGTGCAACGGGCAACAGGACACTGAAGGTCGTTCCCACGCCTTCCTCACTGTGCACCGTGATCTTCCCGTTGTGTGCTTCGATGATGCCGAAACTGATGGACAATCCCAGCCCGGCGCCCTGTTCCTTGGTGGTGACATAGGGTTCGAACAACCTGGCCAGGATCTCGGGCGGTATGCCATGACCGGTATCGGTGATTTCAATGCAGACTGCCGGCAGCCCCGGCTCGCCGCTGCCCATCTGGAGCTCAGCGAGACTGCTGCGGATGCGCAGTTCCCCGCCAGTCGGCATCGCGTCCACGGCGTTGAGAATCAGGTTAAGGAAGACCTGTCTGAGTTGGTCGGGGTTGGCCTGCACACGCGGCAAGTCACTGCTCTCCAGCCGAATCACGGCGACGTGGTGGTTTTGCAGCTCTTTGGCACTCAGCTCCAGCACGCTGTCCAGCACGGCGGCGACGTCCGTTGGGCTGAGCCGCTCACGGGCCGGCCGGTAGTAGTCGCGCATGCGGCGCACGATGGCCGAGATGCGTCCCACCTCCCCACCCACGACCTGCAGATAACGATCGAGCCGGTCGCGACGTTGCTTGCCGTCCATCTCTTCCTGAATGAGGGTCCAGTAGTTCTCGATGGCCTGAAGGGGGTTGTTGATCTCGTGGGCAATCGTTGCCGCCAGCCGGCCCAGGGCGCCCATCTTCTCGACCTGGATCAACTGCGCGCGCGTCTGCTCCTGTTCGTGCAGCAGTCGCCTCACTTCGGCGTAGAGCTGCGCATTCTGCATGGCCTGACCGGCGTGGTCAGCAGCTACCTGAGCCAGCGCCCGATCCTCATCCGTGAAAGGCTGGTCGACCGGCCGCCCGGCCAACACCAATAACGCCAGCAACGTGTTCTCCCCAAAGACAGGGATCAGCATGCCATCGGCGCCCCACGCGTGCGCCGGGTCGGTCCTGCGACAGATCCGCGGCAGCTCTGTAGCGCTCAGCGCTACCGGCTCGTGCTGATCCTGCATCCTGGCCACGAGCGCCTGCCAGCCGGTGTAGACCGGGTCCGAGCTGGCGACGTCCACCCAGTCCTCAGCCGAGCTAAAGGCCCACATCGAGGACGGACCCTGCGGTGCAGGCTGCAGCAACAGGGTGGCACAGTTGGGTACGTTGAGGTGCGTGGCCATGGCCTGCAAGGTCACCTCCGCCAGCCGCCGCGGGTCCAGCGTTGCCGCCAGCGCGCGATCCAGATCGAACAGGACGCGCAGGCGGTTCACCTGCCGCGCCGCCTGGTACAGCTGGGCGTTGTGCAGGGCCACGCCCACCTGCTGCCCGATGGACAGAAGCAGGTCCTGACCCAGTTGCTGGTGCACCTGGGGATATCGCCAGCCGATCTTGAGAACCCCCAGCAGCCGTTGCCCCACGCTGAGCGGAATACATACCAGGCCAGGTATCGTGCCTCCGCTCGTACCGCCTTCCCGGAGAGTGGGGCAGTCCATCACAACGATCGACTCGATCGGATGGCTGTCGACATGCAGGTAGTCCTCGTAGATGGGACAATGCCCACAGGGGAGGATCGTCTGAACGATCGAGAGATCCTCAGACGCGGCCTTCTCGGCTGCAACACAGAACGCGTTCTCCGGCTGAGCGTCGGGCAGAAGGATCCAGCCAACGTCGCCCTCCAGCGTCTGCAGAACGACGTCCAGCACTGTCGTCAGCAGCTCATCCTGATCCAGCGTGCTGGTTACGGCTGACGCCACTGCGTGGAGGGCGGTCTGCTCGCGGGCATAGCGTTGTAGCGCCGCCTCCGCGTGCTTGCGCTCTGTGATGTCGGCAATGGCGACCATGACGTCGCTCATCTGGCCACGCGCATCGTACAGTGGCGCAGTCCAGATGGCGGCTTCGATCGAGCTGCCGTCCTTCCTCTGGCGCACCGTCTCTATGCCCGTCAGCATCTGACCGGCCAACATCTGGGCCAGGAGTGTCTGGAATTCCTCCTGGTGATCGGCCGGGACGATGGGATAGCGGTGACCCAGGGCTTCGGCCTCGGTCCAGCCGAAGATCTGCTCTGCGGCCGGATTCCACAGCCGGGTGTTCTGGTCGAGGTCCATGGCGACGATCGCCAGGGGCGAGGCCTTGATCAGGGCCTCCATCGACTGCTTGGCTTCGCGTAGCGCTTCTTCGGAATGCTTTCGCTCGGTGATGTCTTGCATCAAGGCGGTGAAGAAGCTCGCCTCGCCGATCTTCCAGTTGGCTAGAGAGATCTCCAATGGGAACTCGCCGCCGCCCTTCCTGATGCCGATCGTCTCCACCGTTTCGCCGGCCAGGCGGGTGCTTCCTGAGGGAAGGACCGCAAACATGCCTTCCTGGTGAGCTGCCCGCAGACGCTCGGGGATGATGGCTATTAGCGGCGCACCGGCCATCTCCTGCGCGGAGTAGCCGAAAATCGCTTCCGCCATGCGGTTCCAGAACGTGATCTGGCCCTCGCTGTCGGTGGTCACAATGGCCGCGTTGGCCGTTTCCACGACGGAGCGGAAGCGCAGCTCACTGGCCTCGAGCGACGCCATCAAGCGGTTGTTCTGCAGCGCGATCGCGGCCAGTTCGCAAAAAGCCGCGGCCAGGCGCTCATCGTTCTCGGTAAAGCCGCCAGGTTTGTTGGCCAGACCGAGCAGGCCCACGATCTGTTCGCCGATGATCAGGGGGGAAAAGAGCAGGTTGTCCACGCCTACGTGCCCCTCAGGCAGCGCGCCCGACCAGCGACTCGAGCGGAAACCGTTGTCGACCACCGTGGTACCCCCACGGTAGACTTCATCAAGCAGACCACGAACCGGCATCGGGAGGGTGCCAGAGACGGACCACGAAGACTCGCCGGGGTCGAGGAAGAGCACTTCGTTGGCCATGCCATCGATTGTGGCGAGTGCCACATAGCCGACGGTTGCACCGATCAGCTCCTTACACGTGGTGGAAATGGAGCGGGCGGTATCGTCGAAAACACCTTGGGCCAGAACCTGGCGCGCGCCCTCCAACAATGCCGAGACTTCCGCCTGGCGCTTCTGGGCCGCTTCCAATGCATGGCGCAGCGCCTGTTCGGCGCGCTTCCGGTCGGTGATGTTGACCGTCACGACGACAACCTTCCAATCGGGAAATGCAACCGGCACGGCGCTGACGCTGGTCCAGATTAGCTCACCATTCTCCTTTTCGATGCCGATCTCTACGTCGCGGACGGCGCGCTGCTCGTTGACCGCACGGACGCTGGGGAACTCCTGGACAGGGAACGCGGTGCCCTCGGCCGTGAGGTACTTGCGTCTCTGATAGTGGCCCTGCTGCAACGCCTCCGTGGGGAAGTCGAGGACTTCCGCAAGGGCCGGGTTGGACTTCACCACGTTGCGATCCTGATCCAGGACCGAGATGCCAACGGGCAGGATTTCGAACAACCTGGTGAGCTTGTCCTCGCTTTCGCGGAGTGCCCGTTCCACTTGCGCCTGCGCGGTGATGTCGTGCCATGCGGCAACCGCGCCCGATATCTCCCCACGGGTATAGAGCGGCGCCGCTGAGGCCAGAAGGGTCACCGTTTCGCCGCGAGCATTTGTAAACACGACGGGCTCGTCGACCACGCGTTGCCCGCGCAGTGCCCGGCTGATCGGCAGCTCGCCTACAGCTATCGGCCGCCCATCGGGGTGGCGGGTGGCAAAACGGCCAGCCAGCTCGGACCGATCCGCGCCGACAAGATCCACCCCGCAGATGGCAGCGGCCGCCCGGTTGGCCTGGAGCGGGACGCCTTGGGCATCACAGACAACCACGGCATCGACCAGGGAGGCCAGAACGCCGTCCAGCTCGTCCGCGCGGCGCTGCGCCTCGACGGCCAGAGCCTCCACCTGCTGACGGTCCAGCACCTGAGCGGTGACCTCCTGGGTCAGGATCAACACCCGCTCCACCTGACCGTCTGCGCCGTGGAGGGGAATGAAGTCCACGTTCCAATAGGCTGGCTCCCCGTTGGGCTCTGGCAAAGCCTTGGCCTCACGGACGCCAACCGCCCGTCCGGAGCGATGCACCTCTTCGACCATCTGCGCTATGCGGCTGGCCACAACGTCGGCAAAGACCTCGCCTAGTGCGCGACCCGCCAGCGGCACCCCCGCCAATCCGGAGGTGGCCTGGTAGGTGGGATTGACCAGGTCAAACCGATGGTCCGATCCGCTGACGACTGCGATGCCCACCGAAACCGACTCAACCAGATGCTCCAGGAACTCGCGTTGATCGCGGTTCTCGGCCAACAAGCTCTCGCGCTGTTGAGCGGCGCGCACGTGTTCCGTCATGTCCTCCAGGGAAAGAACCAGTCCCTGCACGTGGCCGGGCCCATCCTTGACCGGAGACAGGGTCCAATCCCAATAGGTCACGCCGCGCTCCGGCTGGTCGGCGAACTCAAAGGGCTTGGCGCGGAAGACCACCGCCTGCCCAGTGTCCCTCACGCGTTCGAACAGGGCCTGGTTTTCCGGGTCTGGGAATAGCGCGAAATGGTCCCGGCCGATGAGCTCTTCTTTGCGGTGCCCGCTCCGCTGCTCGTAGCCACGGTTCACCCGAACGAAACGCATATCGGGGTCGAGGTAGGCAAC